>JAMCSP010000013.1:11793-67055 GCA_023378865.1 Candidatus Parvarchaeota archaeon
TCTTGGGGCAAAGTTAAGCCGGAAGCAAAACAGATAACTGTAGAAGGTGATGTTACAATACTGCTTCCATTATTGTATTCTTCTTTTTTGGGGTGAAAACATGAAAATATCGGAATTAAGGGACGGAATGAGTGATGTGGATTTGTCAGCTGAACTAACGGAGATAGGCGAAGCAAGAGAAGTGATGACTAAATTCGGCAGTAATAAAGTCGCTACAGCAAAGATAAAGGATGATAGTGGGGAGTGTAAGCTTTCTCTGTGGGGCAAGCAAATTGAAATGTTTTCCGTTGGAGATACCGTAGAGATAAGCAAAGGCTACGTTAAATCATTTAGAGATGAGCTGCAGGTCAACGTAGGCAAGGCGGGCTCTATAAGAAAGCTATGATATGCTTTATACTTATTTAGTATCCCTTTTTGTAATACTTGTTGGGTTTTCAGCATATCCACTAATAACAAAAAAGTACATAGGTGGCGTGGGCTACAGAAAATTTATACCCATATTTTTAGGGTTCTCTGCAATTGGTACCATTATAGTTCCGTTCATTGTATACAGAAATTTTTCTTTTGATTTAGCGTATCTTCCGCTGCTTGCACTTTTAGGCGCTATGTACACTTTTGCAATGTATTTGATGCTTTATTCAGTAGAGCACTATAACATTTCTATAATCAATACAATTGTTGGATCCCAGCAGGTCCTTATCGCATTATTCAGCAGCGTCTTCTTTTTCATTTCTGACTTGAATTCAGTTATACTTCCGTTTTTAATTATAATGGCAGGCGTGGTCTTCCTTTTGTTTAATGCAAACGGGAAAACTAGGTTTTCTAGGTATGTGGTGTTTACGTTAATAGCGGTTTTGTTGTGGGTTTTTATGTGGGTGATTTTTTACACTATAAACACAAATCTCCCATTGCTTTACTATGCAATCCTCCAGTCATTTGCTTTCCTGTTTTGTTTACCCGTGGCGTTTTTCCAGAATAGGCATAAATCAATTAGTTATTACATCTCTGAAAAAAAGTTCAAGTACATTGTATTGGCCGGGATACTGAATGGGGTAGCCACCGTTGTTTTCTCTTTTGCTTACAAATTTAATGCCGTTTTAACTCCATTTGTGGCACAGCTTGGAATTCCAATAGTAATCATAGCATCCTTTTTGCTTTTAGGAGAAAGAGCGAAAAAGCTCGGGCTGATAGGCATAACTTTAATAACTATCGGATCGTTTCTTTACATCTTTATATAGTACTAAGAAAGATTGTATTCTGTTTTAGCAATCTTTCTTGCAGTTAATGAATAATTATCGTTAAATTTGTTCATTTTTGCGTTTATATTTACTTGGTATAATCCGAATGAAATATCATTGAGTTTTTCTTTTATGTCTTGGCTCTGTGAAAGCTTCAAAAGAGAATCCGCCTGCTTGTCAAAGAATGTTATACTCGAACTGTAGATACCGTCATCCAATATCCCTCTTACCCGCAAAGTTTTTGATAATGCCTTGTCTTTGTGAATATCACATTCAATGTCTACCTTCTTTTTGCATATATTGCATTTTATAAGGTAGATATCATCCGAGAAAAGCCTTGTTATAAATCCATTGATGTCTGCTGTTTCTCCATCCTTTATGTCCCTTATTTTCTTATACTCTGTTTTTGTTTCCTCTTTCCTTTGTGTAGCAGTTGAATTTACAGATATTGCGCTTCCGCTTCCAAGGTTCAATTCTACGATTCCATTAAATGGATTTTCTTTTGAGTAAGCGTTTGCTATTGATATGTTCTCTCCGTCCTGGCTGTTCATTATTTTATCGATATAATTTTCATTCCAAGTGACTACTGGCATTTCACCAGTTTCGTCCTCCACAATAAAATTCATCACTCTTGCTTCTCTTCCCTTTACCGTAACCGTTCTTGGTGGAAACTTCCTCTTTATCTTTGCGGATAAGTTTACGTGGTTTATTCTTTGGTTTATCTCTTTTATCTTGTAATCCCTTTTAATCGGTATAATACCATTTTCGGTTGCCAGCATTCTTAATATCGCATCCTCGGTTAACTCAGGAAACTGCTTTTTCCTTTGTATTATAATATCAAGTATTTCTTCCTTAGACTTATTGCTTTTTTCTGTTATCTTATCAATTATCCACTCTTCCATTATTTTATAATTGAATTTACAATATCCTTTATTTTCCCGTAAGCCTCTTCATCCTTTCCTTCATAATAAACTCTTAGTATTGGTTCGGTATTAGATTTTCTGAACAGCATAAATCCTTGCTCGTTTATCACCTTTATTCCGTCTATTCTTTCAATCTTTCCGTATTTAACCGCTTCTTTTTCTATTTTATTCATTTTAGCAGTTCTTTTTGATTCATTTTCAAAGGGAATAGATATTGAATTGAAGTATACTGTTGGAAATTCATTAACAAGCTGGCTTAGTTTCTTTTTAGTCTTATTTAGAATATTGGCTAGCAGTATACCTCCCAGCAACCCATCTGAAAAAGGAAAATACCTTGCAAAATAGTAATGCGAAGCAGTCTCTACGCCCAAGTCGAATTTTTTGTTTACAAGTCTTTTTTCTAGGTTTGGCCTGCCAACCTTTGAGTAAGTGATTTGCTGCCATTCCTCGAGATGCAAGGAGCAAGATACCGTAGCTATAACTTTCTTAAGTTTTAGATATTTTATAAATATCATTGTTATAACCATGGGATCTACAAATTTACCGGTTTCATCCACAAAAGCGACTCTGTCACCGTCGCCATCAAATTGCATTCCTAAATCCAGGCTGTTTTCCTTAACCATTTTACCCAATCCAATTGCATTTTCTTTTGTCGGCTCAGGGGCTTTGCCATAAAAATTGCTATCTGGCTTAGCATGCAACAGTTTTACCCTGCAGTTAAGTCTTTCAAAAATATCCGGCGCTATACTTGTTGTTGAACCGCCCATACTGTCTATTCCCACATTTATATTGAGTTTTCCGATTCCTTTTGTTATGTAAGAGATATACTTCTCATAATAATCCTCTTCTACTAAATTACCTATTTTTTCTGTGAATTTACCTTTGTCATATACTTTTTTTATTTTTTCAGGTGTTACTGTAACTCCTTTATTATAGGGTAACAATCCGGTATATTTTGCAGGGTTATGAGATGCCGTTATGCATAGCCCGTTTGTTTTTTCAACGAATGAAGCAAATACGGGTATCATTATAGGGCCTAATCCCAAATCTATAACGTCTTTCCCGCTTTCCACCAGCCCTTTTTTAACATAATCCCTTATTGCCAAACTTCCCACCCTATTGTCGTATCCTAGAAATATTTTCTTGCCAGTTAAAGAAGTTGCTATGGCCCTGCTTATCTTGTATGCCTTTTCTTCATTTATTTCCTGAGGGTATAATCCACGTATATCGTATTCTTTGAATATTTCCATAAATTAGTATTGTTTCTGATACTATAAAACAATTAATTAATTATTCATTAACTATTTTACCAACGGCAATCTTTAGTTGGTTTATGCTTTCTTCCTTTTCTTCATCAAGGTCGTTAAAGAATGGCAATTTTGCGAGTATTGGAAGGTCAAGCTTAGCATCTTTTCTACCTATTTCATTCTTTTCTCCGCAGTGTTTGCATACAAAATAGCTCATGTTTTCTATAACTCCCAAAACGGGTATGTTCAGGCTTTTGGCAACCACTATCGTTTTCTTTCCTATCAAGTTGGAAAGTTCCTGCGGAGTCGTAACTACCACTGTTCCGTCAACAGGTATTGACTGAAAGACGGTTATGGGCGCATCGCTAGTTCCAGGAGGCAAATCCAAGAAAAGTATGTCCAAATTGCCCCAATTAGTGTCATTGTACATCTGCTTTATTGCGCTTGAAACCAAAGGGCCCCGCCATATTATTGCTGCTACGTCTGTCAGCATGTCAACGGCCATTATTTCTAGGATAGAACATATTGCGGGGATTATCTTTCCGTCTTTATCGGCATATGTCATTCCCTTTAAATTGAACAAAGAAGTTATTGAAGGGCCGGAGATATCGCAATCCAGTATTCCAGTTTTATAATTCATCGAGTTTGCGGTTTCAGCAAGAAGCTTTACAACAGTACTTTTTCCAACTCCACCCTTTGCAGAGTAAACTGCTATTATTTTCCTTATGCTTTTTTTCTCATATCTTTCTATGCTCTGAGGCATTTGTATCTGTTCTCTTCTTACAACATCTTTTATATCTTCTAACTCTTTCTTGGACATGAATCCGAAGTTTACTTCTACATCATTGTATCCCTTTTCTTCGAGTGTCTTTTTAATGTCCTTTTCTATGGTTGACGACAATGGGCAACCCGGCACGGTTAATTTTATGTTTATCTTTATCTTTCCATTGTCTTCCTCAACGGAGTCTACCATTCTAAGCTTAACTATGCTTATCCCTATCTCCGGGTCTTTTATAGGTTCAATTGCGTCAATTATACCTTTGAGTCTGTCGCCTTCTAATTTCATATTTTACCAGCAAAACGGCCTATTTTTTCTTTTCTTCGTCTATATCCATTATTCCGTTGGATGTAATCTCAAAAGAAGCTTCTCCTTCCGGTAAACTTGGTGAATCTACGAGTTTTCCAACCCTTGAACCTTTCTTTCCCTTTCTTAAGTATATTCTGTAAGTGGCTACATGCCCTATTATATGTCCGCCAACTGCTGCCGTTGGGTCTCCAAACATTACATCCGGCCTAGCCATTACCTGGTTTGTTATATAAACTGCTACGTTAAAGCGGTCTGCCAATCTTTGAAGGTTGTGTAAAACGACATTTACTTTCTGTTGTCTGTCTGCAAGTGTCCCTCTTCCCACATATTCCGCACGGAACAGGGCCATCATGCTGTCTACCACTATCAATCTTATCTTAGGATCTGCATTTATCAATTCAGGTATTTTGTCTACCAAAAGAACCTGGTGGTCAGAAGAATAAGCCCTTCCTATCTTTATGTTTTGCAAAGCCTGTTTAGGGTCAAGGCCTTTTACTGCTGCCAATTGTTCAATTCTTGAAGGCCTGAATGTTCCTTCTGTGTCAATCCATATTGCATGGCCTTCTAATCCTCCTTTATCCAGCGGTAATTGTACATCTACTGACAGTTGGAAGGCAATCTGGCTTTTACCAGAGCCGTATTCACCGTAGCATTCGGTTATGGACTGAGTTTCTACTCCTCCGCCCAGTAAAATATTAAGGGCCTCACTACCGGTAGATATTCTTTGTACGCTTTTTCTCTTGTCTTCAAACTCCAATCCGGACATGAAGTTCATTTTCGAGGCTTCTCTTGCTTCGGCCACGATTTTTCTAGCTGTTGGTTCCCCTATTCCACAGGCCTCTACTAGAACCAACGGATTTGCTGTTGCAAGCGCTATTATGTCTTGATAGCCAGCATTTCTTATCTTTGAAGCTATAGTACTGCCAACTCCTGGCAAATCCTTTATATCCTTGTATTCGAAGTCAGAATTCATCTCTTCTGTAGTTTCTTCATTAACATTTTCTTCTTCAGTGTGTTCAATTTCATCTTCTTCCATTTTTACCTCACTTTACCTTGTTCAATACTATTGTAGTGTCGGTTCTACCTACACCCTTCTCCTTTCTTAGCTGTGAAACAACAAAGTTCGAAAGCTCTTCTATATTGCTGTATTTTAATCTTATTAATAAATCCCACTGTCCGCTTATTAACATTACTTCGGTTACCTTTTCATCACCGCTGACGGCCTTAGCTATCTCTATTGCCGAAGATCCTTGTGAAACTTCAACGAATATAAGAGCTTCCATCTGTTCCATACCCCTTTAAAGTTCTACGTATATTTATAATTTTTATTTATAACCCGAGATAAATTAATAAGTACTTAAATACCGAATATACTAATTTATAATTATGGAAAGAGCATACACTCGTTCATTATTAGAGGCGTATTTTTCATCTAAGGGCAATGAATGGAAGACAAAGAAGGGCAGTGTCGGCGAGTACATAAAATCTCTTGGTAAAGATGGTTTAGTTGCAGAGTTTAAGGCTGATCCAAATTTCAAGAATGTACAGTTATTTATGGATCACTTAAATGACGATATAACTGCAATAATAAAGGGAGACCTGCAGAATTTTATAAAACCGGAGGTTGAATTAAGTGATTATCTAACAGATACAGGTAATACTCTTATAAGTTCAATAGAAGAAGCTACAAAAGTGACTGTAGACCCAGGTATTAAAATGTTTTTAATAGCCTTGGTGCTTTTGAGTGCAATGCTCGGCGCTTATGGCCATCAATGATCTTCTTATTAGTAAAAACATTTGAGGTGTTTATTAAATATTCGTAATTACTGTTTTCAAGGCAATTAACTTTCTCTATATCAGAGAAAATACCGAAATTCAAATAGGTCTGAACCTAGTTATAATCTAAAGTTTTCCTATGTCCTTGACGGTATCAACATCCATGGTTTTTACAGTATCACTTGATTTAGATACAGCTGGTACTATGCATATGTGGCCTGCAGCTTCCTTTGCATTGTATATTGCTTTAAGGCCCTTAAGCGCAAACATTATGTGGCCAACGTCTTTTCCAAGCGCATCGTTGAAAATTGAGTAGTACTGGAGTTTTCCATCAGGATCTATAATCACCATCCCTCTCCTAGCGCCGCCAGTTTCACTGTTTAAGAAACCATAATTAGTCATTATCTCCTTTTTCGGGTCCTCTATCATAGGTATCTTGCTTTTACTTACTCTCGGAGAAGCCTGAACCCATCCCTTATGCGAAAACACTGTATCGGCACTTATAACAAAGACAGCAATGCCCTCACTTTCAAATTCACTGTATTTCTCCATCAATGCTTCAATGTCAGTAGCGCACACGAATGTAAAATCTCCTGGATAAAAAGTCAATAGAACCCACTTTCCGCGGTAGCTTTTTAAGTCAACCTGTTTTATTTCATCACTGTCTGGAAAATATGCCTTTTCCTTGAACTCAAATACTTCTTTTCCTATTTCCATATTACCTCCTAGAATTATTATATGATTATATATACATTCATAGTTTAAATATTTTTGAAGAATAATCTATATAATTTGGCGTATTCGCTTTAGAGAAATTATTTATTATGAAATTAAACTATACTATAATGGGAAGACCAAGCTGGGATGAATATTTTACAGAAATAACAAAAAAAGTGGCAGAAAGATCAACCTGCGATAGAGGACATGCGGCTTGCGTTATTGTTAAGGAAAACAGAATTCTCGCTACTGGATACGCAGGTTCACCGAAGGGAATGCCGCATTGTGATGACATTGGGCATCTGCTTAGAAAGCAGTATGATAATGAAACAGGAGAGATAACAACACATTGTGTCAGAACAGTGCATGCAGAGCAGAATGCAATAACACAAGCAGCTAAGTTCGGCGTTTCCCTCGATGGTTCAACGGCTTATGTAACAATGGAGCCGTGCTTTACATGCGCAAAAATGCTTGTTCAAGTGGGCATTAAACGGGTTGTTGCATTTAAAAAATACCATGATGATAAAGACACCGTTGATCTTTTCAGTAAATCTAGTATACCTTTAGAGGTAAAGGAAGACAAAGAAGAAGAATACTCAAATAAATAAACGTTATTTATAAATAAGGCTACCGCGGTATCTCTCAGCATGCTTGTTTATTTTATGCTCCAATGTTTCATTGTGGTTTATTATATGCGTCACTGAAAAGCGCTTTGCAGTAAGTAAGTCTGCTATAAGCGAACGATGACAGTTCCATGGCAATATTTCTGCACACATTATTGCGGTTCTTTTTTTAATGGATAGTTCAATGAGCTTAGTGATCTCTTCTTTAAACTCCTTACTCTGCATGTAGTCGGCAAAACCATTGAAAGATTCATTTTTCCAAAATGTATTAATTGAATTTTTATCAGCTTTTCTCAGGCCACCCAAATCTTTGAAGTGTTTGTATTCAATTCCATTTTCATTTAAAACGGCTTTTAAATTGTCAGAGTTAAACTGCGGATTATGTCTAGACTTTGGTATTGTTCTTATGTCTACAACTTCTTCAATGCCATATTCCTTCATAATATCTCTAAAATTAGTAATGTCTCTTGTGGAATGCCCAATTGTAAATATTCTTTTTTCATTGGTTTTGTGTATGTTTTTTATACGTTCTATTCCATCAGTTTTTTTGATTACTTTCCAAGTTTCCGGAGGTAGCAGTTTTTCCACTTTTTTGTTCTCCGTAATTAATTTTCTTATTCTAGTTCCTGAGAATTTATTTTTTTGAAAACCGACTATAACCTTTACTTCTTTTTTGTTTTTCGTCAGAATGTCATCTACTAGTTTATTTTTAGTGTAGCATGAATCAAAGTAACCAACAGTGTCTATCAAATTTTTAAACCATTCATTATTAGACTTCTTATCTTCTACTCCGAAAATTAAAAAATTTTTGATGTTTTCTTTTTTCAAAGATCTCTCAATCATCTCCTTTCTCTCTTCAAAAGTGAACGGGTTTCTTTTTGTAAATGAGACTTGTTTGCTTCCTATTGCTATTTTAATAGTATCGGCTTTTTTAGCTATTGAAAGTACAGTATTGAAGTGTCCTTTATGAAATGGCTGAAATCTGCCTATAAATAATATATCCATAAATTTATCTAGCCGTCTATTATTTAAGTGTTATACAGGGTTTATTTATAATTTGTAATCCATGTCTTCTTTGAATTTTTCCAAGTAAAACTGGTTTTCATTGTAATCAGCAAGGAAAAGACAGTTATCCATTGCTTCTTTCAAACAGGAAGTTGCACCCGGAGAGGGGGTTACTGAAAACAGAGCACCCTCGCCTTCTATTGCAGTTCCTCCCAATGCAAGCTGTTTTTTGTTTGTGTCTATTATCTGTGGCCTTATTCCCCCAACATTCTCAGCAAGCTTAAGGTCATCAGGTTTAAGCGAAGGCACTATTTTGTTTACTTCATTCTTAGTAAAGGATATTTTGCCAATAAATGGTATGGAGTAAATCAAGTTTTCCTTTACAATTTTGGAGATTGTCTTATCAAAAAGTATGTTTTCTAGGCTCTTTGCGGTGTCTTCATTGAAGTTTAGTGAGCGGAAATAATCAGGCATCGAATAAATGTTTCCCTTTTCAAGTTCGGGGTATATGTTAACTGTCGGCCCGAACCTTGTTATGTTTGGATCTGTAATATCTGGATCTCCATGCACGGCTGCAAAAGGTATGCCTTCTCTTTCAACCCTGTAAACCTTCCCATTTAAGACCTTCTTGGAGTAATAGAACTTTCCACCAACAGACAGTATCCCTAAATTCTTTCCATATCCTAATTTCTTGGCAAAGAAAAGACTGTATGCGCCAGCGGTTACCAATACCGAATCCGAAAGAAATTCGTTTTTATTCGTTTTTATTGTATAACCCTGAGAAGTTTTCTTTATTTCTTTTACTTCTTCATTGAATTTTGCTTTAAATGAATCTTTTTGGAGGGCTATGTCCATAAAGGATTTAGAAAGGTTATGGTAATCAACCATATATCCGTTATCTGTGAAAAGCGCGAGTAAATTTTCATTTTCATCCCTTCCTTTTACTACATTGGGCTCGACCTTTGCTATATCTTCTTTTTTATCTAGTTTTTTAACATATGGGAATATCTCCTTGAATTCTGAATCGTATCTCTCCCCAAGTTTATCTATTTCGTCATTTCCAACCGCAAGTGTCATTTTTTGGCATTTCTGTATGACATTTTTTCTTTCGTCTTCACCTAGTTCTTTATTTGCATAACTTACGACTAATTTTGCATTTTCCTTGGTCTCTTTTGTTTTTTCTATTGAATAATTCGTTTCTATTTCCCCTGAATGGAGAGTCTGGCTGTTGTTATTGCTGTTTGAGTTAAGCAATGCAACGTCCTTTTCCTTTTCTAGTATAAGCACGTCCTTAAATTCAGAATATCTGCTAAGCGCGTACATACTCGCTGTTCCAACAACACCTGCACCTACTATAATGATTTCATATTTTTTTGTCATGCTATCTTAACAAATTGCTAAAATTTAATTGTATCATCTTAAAAATAATGGGGAAGTATGATAATTATATTATTATTAACTGTTTTTATCTAAATATTGGACAACATCTATTTTTAGAATAAGGGTATAAAATGGATAAAAATAAAAAGAAAGAAATTACAGAGTTTCTGAACCGAAAATACAGTAATATTAACTTAACTAAACTTGCAAAGGAAAGGGCTGGAACTTCTGACATCTTTTCTGTAGGGCTTACTAAATATGCCGTAGAATCTGATAAATTGAATATATTTTTAGTAGCTACAAATGCGAGAAAAAGAGCGCCAGTATATTTTCCTGTCTCAAATAGCATAAAAAGGTCGTTAGGTATAACATCAATAAAAACTAATGTAAATCTTAATAAGATAACAGGATTTTGTAGGGACATCATAACAAAGAAGCAGTATACCTTCAATTTAAACAAGGAAGAGCGATTATTGTTTAAACTTGAAAGTGAAAAGCAATCAGAATATTCTTTGGAAAAACCAAAGTATAAAGAATATGAACTAAAGATATTAGAGGCAAAAAATTATATAAAAATAATTCTGAACGGAAATAAAACCTCATTTTATATAACCAAATACGGACAGGGAAGAATAGACGAAATCCTCGGGAAACTATTTGGTTATCCAAAATGTTGCATAGGTGCTTTTACAAAGCGAAATGCGGGGCTTTCGCACTCTGCAGGAAAAATAAATAAATTCACTTTAAAAAATATCCCAGAATATATGAAATATGGTTTAAATAGCGATTTTTTGCCATATATTGAATGTAGCTCAAAATGCAAACTGTCTAAAAATTTGGTAAAAAGTGTTCATGAATATTTAGATTTATTGAATGTTGGCTAACTGCGGTCAGCGGGATTCGAACCCGCGTTCTCAGCTTGGAGGGCTGATGTTCTACCACTATACTATGACCGCATTTTAAGAATCTGTCTACAAACAGATAAATATCTTTATTTTATTGCATATTAGATTTTTGAGAGGTATTCTGGTACATCATAATTATCATATTCATTTAAAAGCTTTCTTCCGAAAATAAGTCTTGACAGTGCTTCTGCCTCCATTTTTGCTCCGTTTAATGCATTGTGTGGCTTAGGCTCAGATGGCAAGCCTACATAGTTGAACACATAATCTGAGTTTATGTCAGTTTTTTCGTTTTTCAATGGGGTTTTTAGCCCTCTGCTTAATACAGAAGCATAAACAAGCGAATGAGTATCCAAGACTCTATACCCAAATGAGAAATGGATATTATATCTCTTAAATGAGTAATTCAGGAATCTGGCATCAAAGTTCACATTGTGACCACCCATTGTTTTGTCTTCTACTGGCTTCATCCACTCAAGAAATTCGTTCAATACACTCTCCAGTGTTTTCTTTTTTGGATCAGTTAAGTCTTCTTTTTTGAAACCGTTCACGTTAAGGGCTTCTTCTGTGTATTCCTTGTCTTTTTCGATTTGGCATTCCTGATAAAACTGTCTTTCAGGGTTAAAAAAATCAATTGCGCCTATACTCAATATAGAGTTCCTGTACGGATCAGTTCCAGATGTTTCCACGTCTATGACTATCATATTATTTCAATAATATAGATTGCATAAAGCTTAAATACATTGATTTGACATTAAATAGCAATGGTAAAAGCCATTGTACTGGTCAATATTGCTCCTGAGAAAACGGAAAAGACTTTTGACAGCGTCAAAAAACTTCCAGAGGTTAAGGAAGCTTTCCAAGTTTATGGAGAGTATGATGCAGTTTTCGTTATAAACACAAAGACAACTCACGACATACAAGAGTTTGTTAGGAAAATAAGGAAAATGAACGGCATAATGCGAACAGTTACAGTTATAGAAATGATATGATACCGATGAGATGTTACAGTTGCGGAAAACCTTTGTCACAGTACTGGGAGCAGTACAAGAAGGGAATAGCAGAAAAATCCCCTAAGGAAGTTCTTGACGAACTTGGGATAAAGAGATACTGCTGCAGAGCCGTCTTTCTCGGAACAGTGGATGAAGACAATATAATAAACTTTTCAAACATGGAGTAATCCATCGCAGCATAAAATACGTTTAAATACTACTTACTTTCATTATTTTTAGATGGTTTATAGGGATGGCCTAGAAAATAAGCTGCTTAATACCGTGAATAATCTTACCACCAATAAACGGCAGTTGCTTAATGAAATATTCGAGCTTAACAGGAACTGCAAAGAAAACCACGAACCGTTTTTTATAGATACTCTAGAAAAATTCGTTTATAATTTGAAAAGTCTAAACCCGGGAGCAAGCTATAAAATAGAGGAAACCTTGGAAAACCTCGAATTCATCAATAATTTAAAGGAATTAAAGAAAGACTATAACTTCGGGAATCTTCCTGAAAGGGGAGAGGAAGAAAGCATAACGGAATTATATAAAGTTATTGCAGATAACTGCGAAAGATTAAACTATAAACAACTTAGCATTGCTGCGGGCCTAGTACATTACCTGAGCACTTCTAATAACTGGGAAAAAATTAATTATCTTCACTTACTAGCTTATCACTGACATTTCAATGCATGTTTCCTGTAAAAATTACAATAAAATCGATAAGTTTTCTGTAATATTTATATATAAGTTTAATCCTAGTCTTTAAAGATGGCTGTGACAACATATAACGAAAAATTTAATTATTTGGTCTTTGTAATAACAGAAAAAGCAAAGAAGCTTGACAGCATAACAAAAGTACCTGTTGAGCAGGTCTCTACGGATTCTGAGTCATTTGAAATGTACGGGATGCTTCCCGATTTTGAAAATATTTACAGAAAAGATTATATTGACTCGCTTTTCCTGCTTAGAAATATTGTAGGAAAGGATATTCTGGTGTCTGATTTGAAGAAGCTGGCAGAATCAAAGAAAAGTGGAACTCTGCAATCTTATCTAGAAGAGATATTGGAGGAGAATGGAAACTGCGCGGTACAAAACAAGCACAACTGTTCAATAGATTACTTTTTGCCTGCAAGAAATGAAATAAACAAATTTTACATTTCCAATGAAAGAATTACCTTCTTTTCCGGCCCAAGTTTTTATTTTGAAAAAAGCTCCGGCAAATTCTACGATTATTCAAATATAAATGAAAAGGAAGCAAAGTTAGGTGAGCTGATATTAAAGAATATCTCTCAAGGAGAACTGCAACTTAAGCTTAAAAATCACTATAATGAGGAATAGAATAAATTATTATATAAGAATAAATATCCTTTACGTTGTATGGGGCGGTGATCTAACTTGGTTATGATGCCAGACTTGGGCTCTGGATGTTCCGGGTTCAAATCCCGGCTGCCCCATATTTTAGTAGGAGTATAATAATTATCTACAAATGAAATTAACAATTTGTGTATATATCCATTGGCTCTGTTGTGTATCCTTCAGTAAACGGTAAATTTTCCAGCCGGTCCAGTCTTATACGAACGTAATGCTCTTTTGATTTTGTGGGAGCATGGAAGAAGCGTATCTACAACCTTCTAATTTTGGAGGAATTTTAGAAAAAAGCGTCTTTGAATCATCTAACATATTATAACGGTTTTTGATTCTTCTGTCATTTAATATTTATGAAAGCTACCCCGTTAAAACTTATGTTTTTAATATTCAATTAAAAATAGCTACCGACCCATTTGTTTTAAACAAAGACTCCTGGTAATGCAATAGGCAATGTCATTACACCTATAGACGCTATAAGAAGGCCGATGTTTACTTTGCTCAATATCTTTGGTCCATCGAACTCATAAAGTTCTCCCTGCAAAAGAAAGAAGAGTACAATAATGTACCCTATCGAAAGAACATAGATTTCTATTGAAGGCACTAAAACCAAGCTTATTGCTGTCAATACCCCTAACCCAATATATATCATTCCGACACCGTACAATTTCCATTTGTGCGTAAGATAAACACCAATGATGGAAACTATCCCAAAAATTAAACCGATAAAAAGTAGTGTAAGTATGTTTGAGAAATTACTGTAATTATTGGCAGGTGCCAGACTAGACATACTGTAACCTATAAGAAGTGCAATTCCATTCAGTCCAAAGTAAAGAATTGCGGCACTAGTTCCTCCAATGTATTTTATAACAACGAAAAGTATAACCAAACCGATTAAAGTAGAAATTATAGGTATAGGTATTATAAATGCACCCAGAGAGCCGATGAGAACAGGCAAATCAGCAAATAGATCTGCAAATACGAATATATTAAGTGCTATGTTGGGGTAAAAATTTAAAAGGATCATAAGAATCACTACTAACACAAGAATGCTGGCCAATGCAATGTAAGCAATGTATGCTATCCAAAATGAAAGTGTTAAAGAATGTTTCTTTTTGGATTGTGAAGGTTTTATAAGGGAACTGTAGCTTACTTTCGCAGGCTCTGGTTCCTCTTCCACATAATATTACCTTTTTTCTGATTTTTAAATGTAATAGCACCTTACCTTTTGCTAGTTTAATGGAAAACACGGCCATTGGGCAGAGCAGCGAAAAGGCAATTCTTTAAAGATAAAATATGCCCTGTAAAGTACCTAAAGTATTTGATTATTATTTATAGTTTATTTGGGTATATACAAATATGAATGAATTGCATGCTTACAGAAAATTGTCAAAATACTACGACCTGATATACCTTTTCAAAGACTATAAGAAGGAATCAGAAGAAATCTCAAAATTGATTTTAAAATATAAGAGAAACGAAGCCAGATCTCTGTTAGATGTGGGATGTGGAACGGGCCTGCACATAAAATACCTTAAGGCAAAGTATGCGTGTACGGGGCTTGATTTAAACGAGGAAATGCTGAAAATCGCAAGAAGAAACGTAAAAGGAGTTCGGTTCCTGCAGGGAAACATGCTGTCTTTGAATATAAAACAGAAATTTGACGTGATAACCTGCTTGTTCAGTGCGATAGGCTATGCAAAGACGGCAGAACAGCTAAGAAAGACTTTATCTGGATTCTATAAGCATTTGAATCCCGGTGGGATATGCATAATAGATGCATGGTTTGACAAGGCACATTGGAGGGTAGGCTCCGTGCATCTGCATAGTTATAATGGGAATGACATTAAAATAGCTAGGGTTGGCTACTCTGCTATAAAAGGGGATCTGTCAATTTTAGACGAACATTACCTTATAGCAGAAAAGGACAAAGGAGTTATGTATATTCCAGATAAAAGTGAGCTCAGGCTTACGGAAAGGGAAGAGTTCCTGAGGCTGATGAAAGACGCAGGTTTCAAACCTATTTTATTGAAGGAAGCCATAATGGGAAGAGACAGGTATATAGGAATAAAAGAATGACATTTGTTTTGTTATTTTTATTAATGGAATATTGATTTAAAGTATTTATTACATAGTTTCACTATCAATAAAATGGTGATTTACAGGAACCTTAACGAAATAATATCCGATTTTAAGAATAAGAAAACATTCTATTTGGCACATCCAACGGTGGCCCGTAATGAGATAAGGGAATGGGAACTCAATGTAGAGAAAAAATATAACATAAACTTGCTTAATCCTTTTTTAGATAATTACATAAATGACTCAACAGAATTAAAGGAAGGAGATATTTACGCACAGAACTTGGATTACAAGTCTATAGTAGAAGAGGATTTAAAGGCTATAGACAGGTGTGATGGCATTCTGGCAGTACTGACGGAAAATAGCATGGGCACGGCAATGGAGCTTTTTTACAATTCAGTTTATCTGTCCAAGCCCACTTATATGATAATAGAAGACGATAAGCTAATGCATCATCCTTGGATAAAATACATTGCTTCTTATCCGCCATTTAAAAGCAAGGAAGAATTCACAAAAGAAGTCTTAGAAAAAATGTATTAAAAAAATAAAACAAAAATATAATGTATTTAGAAGATTCCTTTCTTCTCCTTTATTGCAGCCTGTACTTTTTGCATTACGTCTGGAGGAATTGGGTCCATACCATGTTTTTCTTTAGCGTGCTTTGCTATCAATGGCAGGAGTTCTTCCTTCGTTTTTGCCTTGGTCTTAAAGCCGCAATCCAATCCTATATCCTTACATGCGAATGTGTATGCCATAACACCACCTCAATTCTTTATTGGATTTTAAGGGATAAATAGCTTGTTTTATATTTTTATTGCTACTTAGTAGAGAGTCTAGATCGGAAGATCGTCGTGTTTAAATAAGCATGTTATTAAAAATGTTTATAATATGAAAGGACGGCCAAAGATCTCAGTAATCATACCTGTTTACAACGAAGAAAGCTATGTGTCTGATTTAATTAAGTCAATAAAGCAGCAGACCTACGAAGATTACGAGATAATAGCGGCAGATTCCTCCACTGACAACACCCCAAAAATACTAAGAAAATTCGGCGCAAAGATAGTAAGAATACCGAAAACAAACGTTTCGGCTGCCAGAAACGCGGGAATTAGAAAAGCAAGAGGGGAAATTCTTGCGCTGATAGATGCAGACTATATACTGCAAAAGGGCCTTTTTGAATCTGTTGTAAAGTATCTGGACAACCCTAAAAATAAAGGAGTGGTATGCATAGAACCGAGGCCAAAATTGAATCTGAAGGACCTTAGAAAACGGGACATAATAAAATTTAAGCTGCTCAACGAACTAATTTATCTTTATAAGAGAACAAGCTTCTTTACGTGGGTGCCTGCTGCTTACGGCTGCGATTTTTGCAGGTCAGATGCAGTAAAAAAGTCGGGGCTCTTTAATGAAGAAATAGACGTTGCAGAAGACAAGGAGTTCTTTTCAAGGCTCAGAAGGCAGGGCAAGTTCAAAATGATAAAAGATCACGTAAGAATGTCATACAGAAGGCATTCTAAGGAAGGGGCAATAAAGACCGGTTTGCTTTACTTTTTCGCCGCTGTTTCCGCGCTTTTTACAAAAAGGTTCAAGTTCAAATTTAAATCTATAAGAAGAAAAAGCAAAGGCAAGAATTAATAACGTTTTTTACCGTACTTCAATGCAATGTCCCTCAGTGCAAACGCACTTGGTTTTATTATCCTTCTTTTTGTTAAATTGTCGAAACCGACTATCCCAAAGTTCTTATTGTAGCCAAAGTTCCATTCAAAATTATCCAGAAAAGACCAATGTAAGTAACCCATTACAGGGACACCTCTTCTTTTTGCAGACATTAGCTCTGAAAAATGTTCGTTAATGAATTTTATCCTGTATTTGTCATCCAAAGTATCCACTCCGTTTTCTGTTATCATAACTGGTTTTTTGAAAAGTTTGTATTCCCTCTCAGCTATTTTCGCTATTCCTTTAGGGTCTACAAACCAGATCTTTTTTCTGCTTTTGTTTATTTTAGACGATAAAAACCGCATGGCATCAATCGTTTTGTAGTAGTTTATACCTATGAAATCAAATCTGGTCTGAATCAACGGCCGTTGATTGAATAGGTAATCAAGGAATTTTGCCACAGGGTAGAATATGGCATCGCTTTTAAATTCCATGAAATTGTTTGCAAATGAAACAGTATAACCGTTGGCTTTCAAAATGTCATACACTTGATTATGCAGTAAAAGTATGTTGTTCAATACCTTGTTAAACATAATGTAAGACCTTCTAAAAGGAGGGTATTCCCGGGAAAGATAGGCCTTTGAAGCGTATATTACTGGTTCGTTTATTGTTAATATATATTTAACATCCAAGTCATTTTTGAGCAGAGAATCGACGTACTTTATGAAGTATGTAAAGTTTTCCCTTCTTTCAAATCCATGTATATTGTAAAGCCAGAGCGGCAGGGTATAATGCCAAAGTGTAGGTATGGGTTCTATTCCGGCATTTTTTAATTCCTTTATGACTGATTTATAATGTTTTATTGCAGCCATGTTTATTATCCCCGGAGAAGGCATAACTCTTGAAAAGTTTATTTCAAACCTGTATGCGTTTAAATGCAGGCTTTTCATTATCTGTATATCTCTCTTTAGATACTTGTATTGCATGCATCCGCTTCCAGATTTGTATGGAAGCCTTCCGTTCATTTCAAAATGCCACCAATCCGTGTTCTTATCGTTTCCTTCTACTTGGTGTGCAGAACTTGATGTGCCAATGAGCATTATCTTTCCCCCAGTACATTTTTGTACATTTTTTCCAGTTCTTTTATGATAACTTCATCTTCGCATTTCTTTGTGTCTTTGTATGCTCTGTTAACATCTATTTTTTTCCATTTCATTCCTTCTATTATTTTGGTAAGGTCTTTTTCGTTTTTGAATTGCAGAGTGTTTCTTTTTACTATATCAGGCAATTCCCCGTTTTTGTAGGTTATGACTGGTATTTTACAGCGTTTGGCTTCCATTATAGGCATTCCAAATCCTTCCCAAAGAGAAGGAAAAACGAATACATCAAAAGAGTTGTACATCTTAACCGTATCAGGAGCATGTCCAAAGTACTTTATTCTTTTGTCATCGGCTATGTCAAATGGCAGTTTAGCTCCATATAAGTGCAGTTCAAACATGTCGGACTTTATTTTTTTGAATGCCTTTATCAATACCTCTGCATTTTTATTGTAGGCATAACTGCTAAGGTGTCCTATTACTATTTTCTCTTTTTTGTGCGTTTTTCTTAGTTTCTTGAAGTTGCTTCCGACTATGTTGTATATAACGGATATTTTGGATGGTTCAACTCCAAGATTTATAAGGTCCTTGCGCGTGTTTTCACTAACACATAATATGTGATCTGCCTTTTTTATGGCTAGAATCAGCCCTCTTTTTTCCATTATGTGCGCAAATCTGTTCATAGCCTTTACCGGCAGGTACATGTAACCTTTTGCAGTAGCTTTGTTCATGTAGTTGTCTATGCCTATCTTGGGTATTTTCTTTAACATATCTAAATCATGTATCGACACTATCTGCTTTGATTTGATGTTGAATACAGGTTTAAGGAACAAGCTTGATACGAATATACCCGGTGACATATAATGGATTATGTCTGGTTTTTCCTTTACCCAGCTGTCTGCAAAGTCTTTGTCCAAAGTAACTTTTCTATTTGTTTTGTTGACCATATCAAATAACCTTTTGTTTGACAGACTGTAAGCTTTTGCGTCTATATCCTTGGCGTATTTTTTTAAGCCTTTGTAGAACAGTATTCCATGCTCTATTATACCTAGTCCGCTTCTAGGCGCAAAACTCACTGATACAAGTAAGACCTTTATTTTGTCTGTCATATCTTTTTAACGTTTTTATCTAAGTTTATAATCCCTATGGTTAAATAACCTACAATTGTAACTAAAAACGTGTTAAACAGTCTAAATATTATAAGAGAAGCAAGTGCCAATACTCCAGGGACATTAAATAGAACCATCAATGCCACTAGTGAAATATCCTCCGTTCCAATGCCCGCAGGCAGCATTGATATACCCCCAATTGTTACAGAAACAGCAAATATGAATATCCCTGTCAGAAGAGAAATGTTTACGTTAAATGCTGCAAGTATGAAAACCAGCAATAGGGCTTCTGCTACCAATGAAGGTATAAACAATAGCATTCCGGAAATGAAGTACCTCTGGGCCATCAAGCCCCTCTGTTTTCTCATGCCCTCTATATATTTCAACCCCTTTTTTATCATTTTTGAAGTCCTTATTCTTTTGCGGCTGTTTATCACTGCTATAAGTTTTTTGTACGGCGATTCAAACCCAAGTATAGTTATGAAAATATATGCTAATGCAAATATAAACAGAAGATAAAGTATAAACTTTGACAGTAATACTGAGGATATAAGAGCAAGAAGTATTGCTCCCATCCCGCCAGTAGTTCCTAAGAATACCATTATGCTTACGGAAAAGAATCTAGCGTCTTTTTTGAATTTATCCAGTTTTCTTAATGGAATAAGCTGCCCTATACCCGCACTTCCCATTCCCAGGCCGAAAAATGCGTACATGAAAAGGAAACTTTTTATTAAAGGTAGTTTAACTTTGACTTTTTTAAGCGTCAGTTCCCACGGTAGGAATTTCAAAGCAGTGAATAAAACCCAGGCAAGTATTATGTAAGGGATATATATTAGGTTTATTTTCCCCACGTCTTTTATTGCCTGTGAAAGGTTGTAGTTTAGCAGAAAATATAGTAAAAATATTACTAATATGATAAGTAATATTGTGTTTTCTACCCTTTTTTGCATTAGTTTAATAGAAAGTATGCGTTAAAATAACTAACACTAGCTCATTTTACAATTGTCATGTCTGCCGTAAAATAAGTTACTATTATCTCCATTTGTTTCAGGTTTTCTGCCAATTTTTTAATTTCTTTCAAAAATTCTTTATCCCTTGCCAGTTTAATGTTTTTATCGTATCTTTCTATTGTAAAGCTGTCTCCAGATTTTCCGCCCCATACTCCCTTTGTTTTGTATATAGTATAACCCGAGGGGAATATTTTGTTTGCCCATTCATATATCCTGCGAAGAGCCGCACTTTCCCTTCTTACGTTTCCATCCATCTCAAAATGTATCTTTATGACAAGTATTTTCATCTTCTGTATTATTCATTGCTTTATTTAATATTTATTTGATGTTAGAAATTATAGTATTGTATTATTAAACATGGAAGAATATGAGTTTGAACGGCTGTTAAAGACTGCCAGAATAGAATTGGACAAAGAAGAATCCGCTTCGGTAAAAAAGGACATAAACGAGATATTAAGGTTTTTTGACAAGCTTGAAAATGTTTCCTTAGGGGAAGAAGAGCAGGCCTTTCATTCAGTCGAAATTCCCGAGAAACTTAGAAAGGACAGCGCTGAAAATAAAAATGAGCTAGAAAACGTATTTTATAACGGGGAAAACTACAGGTTTTATTTTCTGGGGCCAAAAATATGACCGGTAAGTTTCTTAGTTTGAAAGGCGAGGGGTATAATGGCTTTGTTTCGCAGCTTAAGCATGCAAATGAAAAGCTCGATGCATTTAATTTTATAGACGAAAAAGAAAAAAACGGCAAGATAATAAGCGTAAAGGACAATATCTGCGTGAAGGGTATGCCGGCCACGGCTTCTTCCAAGATATTGCATGGCTACATACCAGGATTCAATGCCACTGCGATCGAAAGGCTGGAAAACAGCGGCTTTTCGGTAATAGGCAAAACAAACATGGATGAATTTGGATTCGGAAGCTTTGGTTTGAATTCGGAGCATCCCGCAAAGAACCCATATAATGAAGAGTATGTCACGGGGGGCTCAAGTTCTGGAAGTGCAGTGGCCACGGCCCTGATAAAAGAACACGTCTCAATTGCAGAGTCAACCGGCGGTTCGATCTCTGCTCCGGCAGCATTCTGTGGTGTTGTAGGGTTAACGCCTACCTACGGTGCAATCTCCAGGTATGGCCTGATAGACTATGCAAGTTCCCTGGATAAGATAGGTTTCATGGGGAAAGGTGCAGATAGCATAAGAGAGGTAATGGAAAAGACTGTTGGCAGTGATCCAAAGGACACTACCTCTCTATCAAAGGCAATATCAAACAAAAACACGCACAAGCTGTATGTAATTGATAATCTAATGGGCGGTATTGACGAGGGCATAAAGGACAGGTTTGAAGGTTTGCTTGCTAAATTATCCGCGAAAGATTATGAGATTGAGCATGTTAAGATAGATTACTTAGAATATTCGGTTCCTGCTTACTATATATTATCAATGTCTGAGGCTTCGACAAATCTTGCAAAATACCAGGGATTCAAATATGGGTTTAAAGTAAAGGACTTCTCACTTAATTACAATGATTTTTTTATGTCTGCCAGAAAGCAGTTCGGAAAGGAGGCAAAAAGAAGGGTAATACTTGGAACATTCATAAGGAGCAAGAGCATCAAGCAGAAATACTATGAAAAAGCACTTGCTATCAGGCATGCAATAATAGCAAGGATGGGAAAAATACTAAAAGAAGGGTTTATCATAATGCCAACCATGCCCATCTTTACCCCAAAAATCAGCGAAGTGAGCGACATAAGTCCTGTAGAAGCATATTCAATGGACATGCTTACAGTACCGCCAAATCTTTGCGGTTTTCCGCACATTTCCTTTCCGTATTTTTATGAGAGAGGTATGCCGCTCGGTGCGCAGGTAATAACAGATCATTTTAACGATTACTCTCTTTTGGATTTTTTATCGGAATGGGAAAGCGGCTTTGAGTATAAGTTTAAGGAGGAGGTAGGCTGATGAAAATAGGGTTGGAAGTACACGTTGCGTTGCCTACAAAGACAAAGCTATTCTGTTCTGATTTAGCATATGAAAACCAAGAAGAGCCGAATTCAAATGTATGCCCGGTGTGTTTGGGTTTACCGGGCGCCAAGCCTGTTTTGAATCAAAAGGCATTGGAGATATCAGCGGGAATAGCAAAGGCCTTGAACTGTGAAATAGGTGAAAAAACATGGTTTGTCAGAAAGGTCTACTTCTACCCAGATCTGCCGAAAGGATACCAGATAACGCAGTTGGATGGAGCAATAGGAATCAAAGGATATGTTGATTTAAACGGCAAAAAGATAGGGATAAGAAGGGTGCAGATAGAAGAGGATCCGGCAAGAATAATACGCGAGAAAGATTACTCCCTAATAGATTTCAACAGGTCTGGTGTGCCGCTGAATGAGATAGTTACAGAGCCGGACATAGCGAGCTTGGAAGAACTTAAGGGCTTTATAGAGGAGCTCAGGAGCATACTGTACTATCAAGGGGTTAATATAAACCAGGAGCTAAAGACGGATCTAAACATATCACTGGCAGAAAACCGGGTGGAGATAAAGAACGTTACTGGAGTTAGAAATCTGATTGCTGCAGCGGAGTATGAGATAAAAAGGCAGTCAGCTCTTATCAAAGAAGGCAAGGAAATAAGTCTCGAAACTAGGTCCTATAGAGAGGATGAGAATGAAACCGTTTCTTCAAGAGAAAAAGAAACAGAAGAGGAGTATGGTTTCACTTTTGAGCCGGATTTAACATTTTATGACACTACAAAGTTGGCAATGCAAAAGGCGGTAATCGCAAGCAATGCCGCAAAGGAACTGGCGGATATAAACGAGTACAACGAAAAAACGATAAGGGAATTGGTACTGTTTAACAAGAGAAATCTTTCACTGCTGGAGGGCATAAGTAAAGAAGAATTCAAAAAAGGCGTTTCTTTGATAGAGAAATTTGCATCCTTTGGCATAGAAGACTATTCGGAAGAAGAGTTCATGAAAATGCTTAAGCGGGACGTAAGCTCGATTGAAAAAGATAGCTTTTTGCAGCTGCTTGGCAGGTCAAACAAGACTGAGGAAAAAGCAGACAAAGAAGAGATTGAATCCGGGATAAAAGAAATGCTGTATTTAGATAAAACATTATTGGAAAGAGGGATTAATGATGGAAAGGCAATGAGTTTTATGATAGGGAAAGTAAAGGAAAAATATCATGTTACCGGGAAGGAAGCGGCAGATTTTATACAGAAAGTAATAAAAAGCATGTTAAATAACTAAGAATATGGATATCTATTGTGGTGACCTGTCGGCTGAATTAATCGGTAAAGAAGTTACTTTGAACGGCTGGTGCAGATACATACGGGACCATGGCGGGAAGCTCTTCGTTGATTTAGCGGATAGAACGGGGATAGCACAGATAGTGTTTGACGGCAATCTTTTGGAGCAGGCAAAGGCTCTCGGAAGAGAATACGTTATAAGGGTAGAGGGTTCAGTCAGGGAAAGGGACAAAGAAACAGTCGATAAAGAGAATCCTACCGGGAAATTTGAAGTAAATGCCGAAAATTTGATTACAATAAACAAAGCGGACACGCCGCCGTTTGAAATAACGGATGAAAAAGGTAAGTTTCTTGCAGCAGAGGATCTTAGGTTGAAATACAGGTATCTAGATCTCAGAAGAACAGAGATGATAAACAACATAATTTTCAGGGACAAAGTTACCAAAGTATCAAGACAGTTCTTTTGGGATAACGGCTTTCTTGAACTGGAGACACCTACTTTGGTAAAGGATACTTATGAGACTGGCGCAAGGCCGTTTATAGTGCCTTCTAGGACAAAAAAGGAAAGTTTTTACTCCCTTCCGCAGTCTCCACAGATATACAAGCAGCTTATAATGGTAGCGGGATTGGACAAGTACTTTCAGGTAGCAAGGGCATTCCGTGACGAAGACCAAAGGGAAGACAGGCAGCCAGAGTTCACGCAACTTGACCTGGAAGTTTCATTCAGGGATGAAAACTATATCATGCGGCTGATAGAAAGTCTTATAGAAAAGATATTGAAATCGGTTATGAATGAAGAGATAAAATTACCGTTAAAGAGATTGCAATACCGCGAAGGAATAAACAGATATGGTAGTGACAAGCCGGATTTGAGATATGATTATGAAATAGTTGATATTACAAATGCAATGAAGAAAAGCGATTACAACACTATAAAGAGAGTTCTGGAAAGCGGCGGAAAAGTAAAGGCAATATCCTTTTCAGCAGACTATGGAAAATCAGAAAGGATAACCAAGGATTTTATGCTCTCTGTCATAGAAATCGCAAAGACAAACGGATTAAAGGGACTTACTTGGCTATTCGTTGAAAACGGGAAACTGAAATCTGTACCAGAGGCAATTGCAAGTTCTTTATCAAAAGCAGAGAATGACATACTTTCATCGCTTAAATCAAAAGACGGGGATGTAATAATATTTGCGGCCGATTTGGATGAAACGCTTCTTTTGCAGGCCCTGGGGAAAATAAGAAAGATAATAGGAGATAAAATAGGTAAATTCAACACTAAGTTTTCCTTTCTCTGGGTAGTTGACTTTCCGATGTTTGAGGTTGACAGCATAACCAAAAAATTGAGGCCATCTCACAATCCATTCACGGCGCCCTTTACTGAAGATTTGGCATTGTTGGAGAAAGAGCCCGAAAAAGTAAGAGGGAGGCAGTTTGACCTTGTATTGAACGGAAATGAAGTCGGTGGCGGGGCAGTCAGAATAAACAATGCGGACTTACAGCTTAAAGTACTTAAGATGATAGGCATGCCAGAAGAAGAAGCATTGGATACCTTTGGTTTCCTAATAAACGCTCTTAAGTTCGGCGCTCCGGAGGACATAGGCTTTGCAGTGGGCCTTGACCGTTTTGTTGCCGTTCTAAGAGAAAAGCAGAGCATAAGGGATTTCATACTGTTTCCAAAGACAAAGAGCTTCGACTCACCGATAGATGGCTCTCCCTCCAAAATAGATGATAAAAGGCTTTTAGAGGATTATAAGCTGAAAAGGGCAGAATAATAATTTTAGTGTCGTTATCCTCTTTCAATCTGAGTTTTACTAATTTATTTACAATTCATTGTCGAATCGCATTGTTTTATCATTCAATGCGTGCCAGAGAAATTTCTTCCATTCTCCGTCTTTGTAATATGCCAATTTATAGTTAGTAAAATCATAGTCAAGCACCTTTTCTTTTTTATCAGTAGAAGGCTTGTTGAAATAAACTTCAAGCCGCTTTTCCTTGTTTGCACGTGATTCATTGTAGTGAATTCCGATAGCGTAATCTAGATTAGGGTCTAATATACGGGAATAAGCTGAGCCTTCAGATAGCATGAATTCTCTCGTATCATTTATCAATTTTATAAGACTAACCCGCTGTGCAGTCTCTCCCATGTCTTTTATTAGTTTTTCGATGTTGTTTTTTGGATTAACTTGCTTTTCTTTTTTGTTTTCCATATATTTTAAGATTATTTCCGGTATATAAGATTTTAAATCTTTAATCTAAATAGTGATAATCGGTACTTCCATCTCATCGGTCGATAATCCACCGTGGTTTGACAGAGGCTCTCCATTTCTATGTTCTGACTCTTTTTTATTTAGCCGGTAATTAAACGTAAATCCGAAATCTTCTTCTGCCGCGCCCAAGTAATCAGGCAATGTATCCTCTATGTCTTTGTTTATTTTACCGAGAAGCAGTTCCCTTTCGTTTCTGTTGAATACTTTCATTGGATATTTTTCTAAATCTTTTGTTATTTCATATCTAGACCTAAATAACGGAGCACGAGTGTCACCGTAAGGCGGCAATTCAAGCTTCCTTATCAGTTTTTTATCCCTGCTGAAATCTATTATTTCCCTGACTTTTTTGTGTCCATGGTCAGCAGTTATTATTGTATTTGTCTTTTTTCCCGTGTTCAATTCGCTTACCCGTTTTAATATGTATTCAGCGGCTTCTTTTACCTCTGTATTTTCATAACCATACATGTGCTCAAGAGTATCTACATAAGGAATGTAAAAATGTATGAACTTTATGGATTCGTTTTCAAGTGCCTTTCTATAGATGTAAAAAGCATCCCAGATATTTTCGTAGCCGCTTATCTCGGTTGCTCCCGAGAATATCAAAGAACTGAAAGAGGAGTTTACTATAAACGATGGGGTTATAACAAGGCTGCGTATCCTTTTTTTTGAGAGCGCATTGAATACCGTTTTTATCCGCAGCATATCTTTTAGTTTTCCTATGTGGCTGAGCAGGTTGTTTGAGTGCGGAGCGGAAGCATATGTATTTTCCAAAGGCTTTACTATTGCACCGGCCAGTTTTAAAAAGGCTTTATAGCCAATGATGCCATGCATTCCGGGGTTTAAGCCAGAAACCAATGAAATGGACGCGGTGTCCGTGCTTGATGGAAATACACTGCTTGCTTTTGCTTTTTTAAAGCTTGAGAAGTATTTAGTGTTAGAATAAAGGTTCCATCCGAAACCGTCTACAAATAAAAGGCTAGTTCTTTTTCCATTCTTTAAATCAAGTTCTAGTTTTTTCCCCGTATTTTCTATGCCAAAAACAGAAAGCTCTTCGTTAAATAAATTACATATGCTGTTATTGTAATCTGGAAGAACAAGCTTGTCCATCACATTAATTACAGCTGATTTATTTTAAGCTTTTAGACAAGCTTCTTTCCTACTTTGTTATTCATGCCTAGAATAACTTCTATATACATGCTGTCTATTGCATCTGGTGGAACCTGCATTCTGTCGCCGACTGACGATACAACCATTGAAAATGCATAGGGCTCATGGTCTTTATAGCCCATTGTTGAATCATCAAAGTAGCCAATTCCTACTACGACATCTCCGGCCCTGGGCCTTGGAAAACCGTATGAATCCGCAATTTTATCAGTTATTTTTGAGGAAATTAAGCCAGCTCCTTGACCTATATTTTCCAGGGTCTTATACCTAATACTGGGCTGGACATATCCCCTTTTTCCTTTGCTGGGTTTTCTTACAAGATATGCACCATTTACAAAGTAGTCACTTACCTTTCCTTTTTCTAAACCAATTAGGTAATCCAAATTTACAACACCAAGGAATTCCTTGTTTCCCCTTTTTACAGGGCCAGTTTCTTTGTCCAGATTATTGAAGTCTTCGTTGTTTATACCTATTGAAAGGGGATTCATGTATGCTACACCAGGTATCATACTATTGTACACGTTTTTGAAGTTCTCATCTTTAGTACCTTTTGAAGAAAATGGTATTAGTTCATAAACACCGTGTAAGAAGTAAGATTCCTTACCTTTTTCTCCTTCTATTCTGCCAATCAGCGTAACGGCATCCCCCGGGGTTTTTGTGCCTACGCTTTTTTCCAGCCCGTTTTCCTTCGTCCAGATTTCATTGCTTGTTACGGCAGGATTAAGGCTGAAGTAAACTGCACTTGAGCCTTCAGATATCAGTTTTTCAAGTTTATGCGTGTTTATCATATTCAATTATTTTCTTCCTCCTTTGCTATTGTGTATGCTCCCTTTTGTTCAAGTATTGTCATTAAATCCTTTACTCTTTCTTTAGTCATTGGTTTTGTGGAAACAAAGCTTACTCTTGGGCCAACTACAAGTCCTTTTAGCACTCCTCCGAACACGGCCTCCATTGTTTTGTAAGCCAACCCGTGTCTGTACTTGACACCGTTGTCTCTTAAGTCAGTGCTTCTATAATCATAGCTTCCCCCCCACCTGTATGGAGAAAGTAATTCTACTTGAAGGTCATCTGCGTAAACTCTGTCGTTAAACCATCTTCTGTCTAAATTACCCAAATGAATTCTCTTTTTTTGCGAACCTTTTATTAAATCTAATGCTAAATCATGCATGTTCTGGTGGTAAGCTTTCTTCTTGTCTATGATTCTGTAACCATATTCTATTTTGAGCCTGAACATATTTTCTACCTTTGGATTACCAGCACTGTCAATGGTTTTCAATACGCCCGCATTTACAATATCGTATCTTAAAAGCTTGAACCCGCCAAATTTAGCAGGTGGCTCCATTGCGGACTGCTCCAATTGATTTAATCTCCTTATCTCTGAAAGTTTGTCTTCTAAACCTACAACCTTTGCGCCCGGCATTTCTGCGGCTACCTGCACCTTTGCAACCTCATTATAAGCCATCAAATCAGCTATATTGCCAGTGCCCATTTCCTTTTGCAATGAGCCTGTGAAATTCTGTAGGTTGTATTTTCTATTGTCATTCCACTCTGTGTAATCGAAGCTTCTACCTATTGCATCAGATCCATTGGTATCTATTGCACTGTAACCTACTCCCGAAACAAATCCTACAACTTTCATATAACACCTCCTTAATAACCTAAGCCCATTCCCGGCCCGGCAGCATATGGATTAATCCCCAACATCTTAGCCATGTTTTCAGGGCTAACCTTTCCGCCTTTTTCAGCAGCACCGCTAGCCGAGTTCAAAGCAAGATACAAACCGGTTGTAGCATCTGGATTTGCATTGTTGAAAGAGTTAGCAGAGTATGATTTATCCAAGCTTGAAAATTGCTTGTTGCTTTCTTCCGACAGTATGCTTGTCATTGAGTACATAAGCCTCTTTTTGTCGTCTTCTTTCAGATTTGAGGACAAATCCTTGAATATCTTGTTTGCATCATCCATCATCTTGTTTATCTCTTCATCCTTTAGGTTTAGCTTTTTGAATGCTTCTTTGTTGTAAGGTATCTTCTCGAAGTATTCTCCAAGCTTTGAAAAGTTATCGTTCTTGAAGTCAGTTTCTATGTCTTTTGCAAGCTGGCTCATTTTTATGCTCTTGCCGTAAGTATCGTTTTTGCTTAATTCCTGTTTAAGGTTGTTTGCGAAGGGGCTTATCATTATCATCGGATCATTTAAAGAACTCTGCGCCATATTATGGTAATCATCAGTAGACAGGTTTCCCTTTATTTTATTGTATTCTGCTGAAAGTAAAGGCATAGCCTGGTTTATTGCCCTCTGTATGTACTGCTTTTTCTTGTCTGTATCTATGGAATTGTCAGTCAAAAGTGAATTCAAACCCACTAAATAGCCGTTCATTACCTTTGAATCATCTTTCAATGAAGTTTGCTGGAGATAGGCTCCAAGGCTTGAAGCAAAGCTCCTGCCGATTTCTGAGAAATTGCTATATTTGTTGCTTTCAAACTGCTTTATGCTTCTTACAAACGCATTCAATGCATTGTAATAATCTCCGTTTTCACGTATTAGGTCATCCAACGTCTGCTTTGCAGCAGGTTTCTGTGCCTGTGGCTGAGCCGTAGGCTGCTGTGTCTGCTCTTTCTGATTGTTTTCATTCGGATTTTTAGCTGCTTTCATACCGTATACTATGAGATTCAGTTATATAAATACTTTACCATTATTATGTAGATAAATTTTTGAATGAATTAAAAGCCATTGAAAGATCCGACAAGAAGGACTTTCTTGCAGACGGAAAGCGCATAGGAAAGGAGGGGTGAAATGTAACAAGGCATCTAAACTGCTTACTGTCAAGTGTAATGTCCATAAATCTGCCCTTTATCTCGCTCAAATGCTTAAATTCAATGCCCAAAGCGGAGGCTGCAGAGGTTCCCAATGCAAGGATAAGTTTTGGCTGTATAACAGAAAGCTGCCTTACTAAATAAGGCCGGCACGTTGCTATTTCTTCTTTACCCGGTTTCCTATTGTTAGGCGGCCTGCATTTTACAGCATTTGTTATGAAAACCATTGATCTGTTAATTCCAATGCTCTCCAAGGACTTGGAAAGGAATTTTCCAGACATGCCTATAAACGGCCTGCCCTGCAAGTCTTCATTTTTGCCGGGAGCTTCTCCTATTATTACTATACCGCCCTTTTCATTTCCTTCTCCCGGCACAGCATTTTTCCGTTTCAGGCATAAATCACAGAGTGTGCACTTTTCTATTTCATTTGAAATAGCAGTCAGGCTTTCCACAGTTTATCAATTTCCTCTACTATTTTTTCATCCGCTTTTCCGTTTATTGAACTTTGGCTGATATTGCCAGTGAAGCCTAGTGTTTTTAATTGTTCCCCCATTTTTAAAAGGTCAACTTTGCAGCCGTTTCCTTTCATGACCGTTATCTGCTGCCCGTTCGTTATGGCTATGCCTCTCTCTGGGTGCATTTTTATGAAATAATTAATCTCTCCGTAAAATTTAGAGATTTTTACGCCATTTAAAGTTATTAATTTAGAGTTGCTTTCCATTAGTTTGTAAAGCATTTCCTTTTCTTCCTTTTCTATTTCAACTATCCTTTCGTTTTCATTTTTTACGTATTCGGAAAGCTTTTCAGGCACAAAGTGCCTGTCCATTGCAGCTTTTAGTACTTCGTTTTTTATCTGTAAAAGGAAGAGCAAAGCATCGTTTCCTGCAAGAAATTCTATCTCTGTCTCACCACCCAAGTAGGAAATACGTTTTACAGCAAACATCATTATTTCATTTGTCTGTTTTACGTGCCTGTGTTTGCATGCAGAAAAATCGTATTGGCCTATGGTCACTATCCTTACCTGCATCTCTTTGTCAAGCCTGTCTTCATTGAATCTTAATTTTGGATTCTGCTTTATAGCCTGCTCTAAATTTTCAAAGTTTTCTTCCGTTACGGCAAGATTTTCAATGATCTTTGCATTGACAGCCTTTTCTGCTTCCATTATCTTTTCAAAAGGTATTATCTCCTTTACGTATGCTTTTCCAATGTTATCCTCTCTATACGTATCAGCCTTCCTTACGTGTATATCCAATCCCTGTTCCTGCAGGGCCCTTGCGAAAATGTGCTCTGCCGTGTGCAGCCTTGCTCCTTCAATGCTCTCTTCCATTTCTATTGTAACTTCCTTAAAGATTTAACTTTTGTCATTAACGCTTAAAAAAGCGATAGAAAACCCCGGAAATATAAACAAGTAAATTACCAATTTTCAACTGCCCTTAAAGCATAGAAATACATTTATTAATTCAAAGATAGAAGGATGTTTATGATAATCAATAAAGACGGAGACATGGAAATAAAGGGGTGGGCCGAGAGCGTAAGAAACCTGGGAGGTCTGGCTTTTATAACTTTAAGGGACATAAACGGAAAATACCAGGTAACTGTTTCAAAAAATTCAAATCCAGAAATTTTCGAAAGGCTTGCAGACATAAAAGCAGAGTCAGTAATCGAAGTAATCGGTGAAAAGAAAGACAATGAAAAAGCGGTTAACGGCTACGAGATAATACCAAAAAAACTTGAAATACTGACAGTGGCTGAGCAGCCGGTTCCTTTGAACTTAAGCGAAAAGGTACAGTCCTCATTGGACAAGGAAATAGACTTCAGGTTTCTCAGTTTGAGGAAACCAAAAACTGCGGCCATCTTTAAGATACAAAGTACCGTAAGCAATGCAATAACGAAGTTTTTCGAAGACAACGGCTTTTACCAGATACATTCTTCAAAGATAATATCGCAGGCAACAGAAGGCGGTGCAAATGTTTTCCAGGTGATTTACTTTGACAAGACCGCTTTCTTAGCGCAGTCACCGCAGTTTTACAAGCAGATGATGATGGCGGCAGGCTTTGAAAAAGTCTTTGAAATAGGTCCCGTTTTCAGGGCGGAACCTCACCACACAAGCAGGCATCTAACAGAATACACAAGCGTGGATTTAGAAATGAGTTTCATAAAGTCATATGAGGACGTAATGACAGTAATGGAAAATCTTATGCTAAGAATATTCAAAGAGGTAAGAGAAAGAAACAAGAAAGATTTGGAGCTTTACGGCATAGAATTAGAGGAATTGAAAACGCCGTTTCCAAGGATAACAATAAAGGAAGCAGCAGAGATATTAAAGAAATACGGAAACAGTTTAAAAGAGGATGGCGACATAGATCCAGAAGGGGAAAGGATAATGGGCCAGTACGTAAAGGAGAAGTACGGCAGCGACTTTTTCTTTTTGACTGAATTTCCCTGGTCAATTGCCCAGTTCTACCACATGAAAAAAGAGGGAAACGAAGAAGTTACAAACAGGGCAGATCTCATATACAAAGGACTAGAGATAACTACTCTGGCACAGAGAGAGCACAGGTATGAAGTCCTTATAAAACAGTTAAAGGAAAAGAATTTAGATCCGGAGAAATTTAAATTCTACACGGATTTCTTCAGGTACGGTGTACCTCCGCACGGCGGTTCGGGTACGGGTTTAGAAAGAATAGTAAAGCAGATGCTTAATTTAGAGAACGTAGCAGAGGCAACGCTTCTGCCAAGAACGCCGGATAGATTAATGCCTTAAAATAAGAAGTTCTGTGTCAATCATTTTGAGGTTTATGCATACATGTCAGATGGCGGTTTGCCTTCTGAACGGTACGTTTCCTCTTCAGCCTGGTTTACCAAAAACACCTTTTCATCTGGGTTTTTCTTTGACCTCTCTGCAATGTCATACATCAAATCATAATCCCCTTCTTTCTTCTCATGCGTTGACATCTTTATTATTTTATTTCCGTCTTTGTCTTTGGAGTTTTCCATGGTGTACAGCATATTGTTCTTTGTGTCTACTATTGAAAAAAGATTGGAGATGGATACAAAGTAGCTTGCATCTTCGTTTTTGAGGCTGCCGAGATAGTCTATTATCCGCTTGCCGTCCTTTCCAAGTTCAGACAATTCAGTCAGATAAAACTCAAGTACACTTTCTGGTTTAGTCAATACGACTTTTACGCTCTTGTCCTTTATTTTGTATGAAATACCGTACATTTCGGCGTATTTCATATCTTCTTTTGAATCCACTTCTTCAGCCTTTGAATAAAGGCCGGAAAGCCTTTTTGCTTCTTTGTCATTTATCTGCACTTTTCTTACATCATATCTTACAGCCAGTCCTTCGAAGCTTAAGCTTAGGTATTCCACTTCCTTTTTGTCAACATCTGCAAACATAACAGGATGCTTAAGCGCAGCGTAAAGCGCGTCTATTCTATTTAAATCCATCTTTTTGATTTTTTCCAGATATTTTTCATTGTTTGGGGAAATGCTGAGGTAATAAAGTTCGAATCCATTCGGGTCCTTTACCAATTTAAGGTCTTTTTTCATCTTTGCGGAAAACCTGAAAATACTGGATACCGTTTTGTCTATTTTTGCTTCATCTTCGCTTATGATGTTATCAAGAGTGTTTTCACCGGCCATATTCCAACCTCCTTTCTATTCCAGAAAAAAAGCACTTTAAAAGTGAAATGCGCATTTTTTTCTTATTGACTAAAAAGAAGGCAGCTACTATTTAAGCTTTAAATCAAGCGGTTTTCTGTGTTTTTAAATCGTCTATGAGGTCCCTTAATTCCTTTATGCTGTCGCTTATGGCAGGTATCAGTCTGTCTATGACTTTTTCAAAGGCCTGCAATTCAATGTTAACATCCGAGATGGTCTTATTGTATTCTTCCGTTTTACCGACCATTGTGTTCTGTATGCTGTCTATCCTCTGATTCAGCTTTTCCAAGTTGTCCTTGATGGTTTCTATGGAATTGGTGTTTATGTTCACACTGGATCTAAGGGAATTGAGATCTGAGGCAGAGCTTTTCCACTTTTCATTTATTATCTGTTCAAGTATCTGCTGTATGCTTTCAAGATTTTGGTTGCTCATCGTGTTGCCGCTTTCATAAGACTGCCTGCTTTCCTGAACGCTTTGTTGCTGAACATTCTGGATTCTCTGAACAGGATCTTCCTGCATTGTTTGCACGGGTGGCTGCGCATTCTGCTTTCCCGAGTTGCCTTTAAGCGCGTTTACAAGCGCATTTTTGATTGTGGTGCTGTCATATCCCTGCTGCCTTAAGCTGTCTATTATATCCTGCTGGCTCATGCCGCTGTTAAGCATAGAACTTACATCCGGTACATCATTCTCGTCTTTTTTCTTAAATGCATTCATCAGGTTCATATTTTAACTCCATTTTTTACTATTCATATATTCGTTTACAATTTTAATAACGTCGTCTTTATTTAAAAACCTTGAAGGATCTACGAAGCTCAGGTATTTTTCTATGACTTTTATGTCCTGTGCCTTTGCATACGTTTCAGACTGCCTTTCCAATCTGTTTAAAGCGTCATCAAGCTCAAAAATCTTCGTCTTGCTGCTCGATAGTTCATTGTTTATCTCCTGCAATGCAATCTTTATCTCTTTGTATTTCTCTAAGTTATTCTGGTCAACCATCTTAATCGTGTCCTTAAGCTGTGAAATCCTCTGGTCAAATATCTTCAAAGACTCTCTAAGCTCTACGACGTTTCTTGTCAAATCCGTCTGCTCCATTTAATTATATTGCCGCAGTTGTTTTTATGTCTTTTTATCCAGCTTTTCATAATGGAAAATGTGAGTAGTTTATCTTCCCTTAAAATTTATATTAGATAGCTTTAAATATTAACAAAAATAGTTAAGATTTATGCAAAAGAAGCAGAAGGCCGAAAAGACCGTTTCTTACTCTGCTTTAGATAACGCAAAGACAAATTCAAATCACTATAGGATAACCCTGCTTTCAGTTGCAGGTACTTTTCTTGACGGATATGACATATCAATAATAGGTGTTGCTTTGACCATAATAACGGCCATAAGTGCTTTCAGCTACGCAACCACTCCTTTAGGAAAAGGTTTGATGGCAGCTTCCACAACCATAGGAATGCTTTTTGGTGCATTATCGATAGGTTACATAACCGATGTTAAGGGCAGGAAATTCATGTATCTCTGGGACATGGTTATCTTTATCATTTTCACTGCAGCAATCACATTATCGTTTAATTTCTGGTCTCTTTTCATCTTTAGGTTAATACTAGGTGTAGCAATAGGCGCAGATTACGCAATAGGCGCCACGATTATCTCAGAGATTACTCCAAAGAAATCCAGAGGAAAGTTCCTTGCAAGCGATGGTATGGCATGGTGGGTTGGCGCAGCATTCGCATTCATAGTAGGTTATCTCCTTCTTCCATTAGGCGTTAATTCATGGAGGGTAATGTTTGCAATCGGAATCATCCCTGCAATAATCGTTCTTATACTAAGAAGGAAAGTACCAGAATCGGCCAGATGGCTTGCAAACAACGGCCAGGTAGAAAAGGCAAAACAATCAGAAAAGACGATAACCGGCAATTCCGATAATCTTAAGGCTACTCATAACAAAGTTTCATTTTTTACATTGTTCGAAAAGAAATACATAAAAAATACAATATACTTTGGTTTGGCATGGTTCTTCTATGACGTTGCATTTTACGGCATAGGGCTGTTTACTCCAACTATTCTTATACTTCTTGGATTAAGCCATAGCCTGTCCATTCTAGGATCAGCGATCTTTTCTTCAGTAGCAATAGTCGGTTCTATAATGTGCATACTTACCGTAGACAGATGGGGAAGAAAGGTAGTGACGACATTAGGTTTTGCAGGTATGTTTGTTTCACTTTTAGTTTTGGCAATAATAGCAATGCACACTCCAAAGGATGCATTCGCAGTGGGTACAACCGGAGCGGTTATAGCAACTATGTACATCTTATTTGAACTTACCCAGTCATGGGGTATGGGGAGCACAGATTTCGTATACGGACAGGAGCTTTTCCCAACAACAATACGTGCTACCGGCCAGGGTTGGGGAACTTCAATAAGCAGGATAGGTGCAATACTTGGTTTGACAACTTTTCCTACAATAGTGGCTTTATACGGGTTAGGAGCTGGTTTGCTGTTCTTTGCGGTAGCGGGATTGATAGGACTATTGCTTACAATATTCCTTGCGCCGGAAACAAAGGATAAAAGCCTGGAAGAACTGACAGAAGAATGAACATAAGGTTTCTTGGAAAGTGGAGTTCTAATCTTGTAAGAGGGGAAAGAAACATATCTTTTGCGTTGGATGATAAAATAGTTTTTGACTTCGGACCGCACACCATAGAGTCTTTGCTTGACTCCAAGATAGATCCGCGGGATATAGGCATTGTTCTTATAACGCACATGCATTTGGATCATTTCAGCGGTTTACCGGAATTGTTATGGTACAGGGCAATATACAAGGCACAAAACAAGCTCATAGTTCTGGGCCCAAAGGGAATAAAAAACAACACGGAAAGGCTTCTAAGAACGTTGCAAACACCCAAGGCATTCAATATAAACGCGGAATTTATTGAAGACAAAAAATATGACTTCATACAGCCTTTCAGGGCAAGACACATAATAGCGGATAATGGATATAGGGTTGATTACAAGGGAAAGACAGTCTTTTACAGCGGGGATACTGCTTACAGCAGCAATGTTGTAAAAGGCGCAGAGGATGCTGACATTCTACTGCATGAAATGACATATCTGGATAATAAGAAAGAGGAAGCTGATTTTTGGAGGCATTCCACTTACAGCTCTGCAATGCAGGTATTTGAAGAGAGCCGTGCCAAAAAGCTTGCACCGGTTCATTTATCCGTTGATTCAAATAAACTGGCTTTGAAGCTTTCAAAGTCAGACAAAAGGATAATTTATCCCAACAATATTATTCACATGTAATTTTTGTATCTAAAGCGTAAAAAGCCATAAATAAGCATAAAAGTTAATAATATAATGGTCAATCTGGTCCTATTCGATGCAGGGCTGATGGGTTATTCATTAGCAGTACATATCCTTTTGGTTAGTGTGGGAATGACTCTTCCTATAATAATGAGTATATCAGAGTTTGTTTCAATAAAATACAAGGTAAAACTCTATGACGTTCTGGCTAAAAGGCTGGCAAATGCCCTTGTAATATTCTTTGCGGTGGGAACTGCAAGCGGGGTTGTCGTTGCCATAGAACTTTTTGTTCTTTGGCCCAAGTTTATCTCTGTATTGGGGCAGGTAGGAATATTGCCATTTTACATGGAAGTATTTGCTTTCTTCACAGAGGCCATCCTTCTAGGCATATATGTCTATTTCTGGAATAAATTCAAGAGCAGGATGAAGCACTGGCTTCTTTCTATATTCATCTCAGTAGGCGCAGTTATGTCGGGTGTTTTCATAACGATGATAAATGCATTCATGAATACGCCAAACGGATTCAACATACCTTACTATCTAAGCACGGGCAAAATAATAGATGTCAATCCTTTTGCTGTTTTGAACACCCCCACGACATGGGTGGAAATAGGGCATGTAGTAGGCTCCACTGTCTTTGCAGGCGCGGCATTCTTCCTGGCGTACTTTGCCTATAAGCTGTTGAAAACCAAAGGGATAGAAAGGGAGTACTATAAAAAAGCGGCAAAGATCACGGCGGCAATAGTCATCATTGCAATAATACTGACTGTTATAATAGGCATAGAATCGATTACAAATTTGATGGTTTACCAGCCTGAAAAATTCGCTGCGCTGGAGATGAACTTTAATTCAGGGCCCCATATAACAGAGGTAATAGGCGGTTTCCTTGTAAATAATAAAACGGTTGATTCAATAAACATCCCCGGTTTGATGAGCTTTCTGGCTACTGGAAGCTTCAATGGAGTTATAGCAAGCAACGATTCACTGTCAGCGTATGCGAAGAGCACATGGCCACCTGTTACAGTAGTACACAATGCATTCGATATAATGGTTGGTTTGGGTGTTTTGATAGGTATTATTATGATTATTTTCCTAGTGATCTGGCTTTTGAATGTAAATAAGATAAGAGACAGGTTCGAATCTAACAAGTTTTTCAAGAAGTTATTGTCAAGAAAGATATTTTCTGACCCATTTGATAATCCATTGGTGCTGAAAGGGCTGATAGTGATAGGAGTGCTTGCCGCCTTTCTTTTGGAAGACGGCTGGGTAACCGACGAGGTTGGAAGGCAGCCCTGGATAATATACAACGTCATGACAGTTTCGGCGGCAGCCAATACTTCCCCCTCTATTATTCCTGTTGGAATAGCAATCATAGCCTTTTACATAGTAGTTTTGCCTGCAACCATTCTATTTGTACGTAGAGTAATGAAGAAAAGAGATCTTAACAATGAACTGGGGGTAAAGCCATGAACACATACATAACGGTAAATTACGTTCTGCTTGCGATAGTGTTCACATTTCTTTTTGTCGAGGGCATGTCTGCTATGTCTTTTATATACGACAGAAAAAGCCTGCCGACTGTAAAGAAATACCTCGATCCAATCTGGGCCATAGCCGGAACGTTCGTGGTTTTCTTCGTTGTAAACATCGAGGTCCTTTTTCCTTCGATACTGCCTTCAATCGATTACATGTACGTTTTTCCGCTACTTTTGGCGGCGCTTCTATTCATAGGAAGAAACGTTTTCCTTGTTTTTTCAGAGTACATATGGAAAGACTCTAAATTCAGCCAGATTATGCTTGCAAGGGTTTATTCATTGATAACTTTCATAATAATAATCATACTGCTTTCTGTGTTCATATCGATAATATCAGGAGTCGGAACAAATGCAACACTGACCGGATTTTCAACATCTACTTTCTTATCCAATCCGTATGTTCTTGGTTTTATACTGGGAACGCTTCTCATAGCGTTTGGTTTGTCGTTCGTTTTCTATAAGATAGAGAAGATGAAACTGTTATCTCCGATAGCTACAGTTATCGGCCTCCTGTTGTTTGTATTTTCAATCAGCCGTCTGAATCTCAATGTAAATTACATAACTTACGCGCTTGCTGCTGCAATAGCATTGGTTTCAATTCTTTATTATTTAACAGGGAAAGCAAGGAGAGAAATTGTTTTTATAGCGGCATTCCTTTCCATTATATCAATCAACTTTCTGAATTACGGGAAGGTCTTCGGAACGCAGTCTTTGACCCTATACCTTAATAATTCTGCGGTTGCGTTTGCCGGGATACTTATTACTATAATAGGGGGGGTTCTGCTTACTGCAATGCTCATCTTTTTCCTATACATGTACAGGCTTCCAGATAAAGAAAACAGCAGTTATGATTTCAAAGAAAGCAGCGATGAAGACGAAAAAATAGGCATAGCAAACTTATATATAATCCCCAATAATAATAAAGTGAATGGGAAAGAACATAAGACGGGGAAGGACAGGAAACGTTAGATGTGCTTCGTGCGGCCAGATAACCCGAAGGGACAGAGCAGTTTATCTTTTTAGAGACGGTATAAAGGCATATTACTGCCCGGACTGCGCAAAGAAAATACATGGACAAAGGCTTTACAAAGGCATGCCAAAATACGTAAAAAGGACTGCCAGTTCAAAAGTAAAGAGAAAATTCACAATCTTCGCAACAGAGGAAGCAGGGGCTGAAACCAATGAGAATGAAGTTAATGAAGAAACTTCTGCTGACAACGACGTTGAAAACATGAATGAAGAAAACAATGAAAATAATACTCAAGAGAACGACGAAGAAAGCAAGGAAGAAAACAATCAAGAAAGCGACGAAGAAAGTAATAACGAAAACAACGAAGAAAATGACCAGAACGAGCAGTAATTCATGGTAACGCTAAGAATATCCGCTTCACTTTTGTGGATTCTGCTTGTAGTCATAATAATACTAATTGCACTTTTTGCGTTTGTTAAATTAAACAAAGCGCCGACAACCGTAAGTACAAGTTCAATTCCTTCATCAATACAGTATGCTTTGGAGTATTTCAATGCCGCGTATAAAAATGAAACGATTCTTGTGCCTTCACAGTACTATACTGCTGCAAAAGCGCTTTCGATAAACGGCAACAGTGTTGTAGAAAACGATACTTTGTATAATTCCATTCTTTTCGGCAGCGCAAAACTGCCAAAAGGCTACAATATATTAATAGACATGGAAAATGCGTCTGCCCTTCCTTCATTTATTCCTTTTCCATACAATTTAACTTCCGAAAACATAAGCGATTCGCTTAGAAACTGCGAAGTTGCAAGCAGTAAAACCGACTTATTTGCAGTCTGTTCAATTTATTCAAATATTACGGTTCCGGTATTAAACGGCACCAACATAACCAAGAGCATAAACCTTGGATTCGGTACTTTTGCCGCATTTCCAAACAGCACGTCTTTGTATGAAATAAACGGGACAATAGCATATAATGGGCAGAATACTACCTACATCCCCTCGGTAAGAATAAACAATACTGGTTTTTACGGCGGAAGCATGTTTTTGTATGAAAATCAGACCGCTTTCTACCTTTCGCAGTCCGATTTAAACACTTTTTACGGAAAAGAGATGTTTCTTCCAAATTCGACGCTTAAAAATGTCATTGCAAACTTCTTTTCTGCAAGAATAATCTCATAATGAAAGCTTTTTAAATATAGTATTACCATAAGTATTATTTAATGCTATGAAACTCAAAGAAATAGATGTAGAGCTGTTAGATCTTTTTAAAAAAGGGGAAAAAGTGAAAGAAATAACAAAAAAATTGAACGTTCCCCAGTCAACGGTCTATTACCATTACAATAAACTCAAGAAAAACGGATTCATTAAGGGCTTAAAGGTGGATATGGACTATGATGAATCAAAAATCTATGAAAAGGCATTCATTCTAGTTTCATTAAACAGCGTTCATACGACTGATTTCGAAAAGTTTTTCCAGGATCTAAAGGAAGACAAAGTTGTAAAGGAGATGTTTGAAGTGAGCGGCGACTGGGATTTTATTCTAGCAGTAAGCGGACAAAAAGAGGACATAATAAATTTCGTGCATGAAAAGCTGCAGAACCTGCAAAACGTGAAGAAAATACAATCTATATTTATAATGAGACACGTAGAAATATAATGAGTTTAGCCGATAAGTACAGGGAAGAATTAAAGTCTCAGGGAATAAACGTAGAAATAAACAGCGTAAAAATCAAAAAAGACAGGACAAAATTAATTCTTTTAATCATTGGTATAGCTTTGGCAATACCGCTCTACTTTCTCATATTTACAAATTACAATTCCTGCTCTATTTACGCTGCAACGCTTTCAAGCACAACAAGCAGTGTTTCTTCAGTTTCTGGGTCATTTTACTTTAAATGCGGCTTGAATTCAATAATGTATTCAGTGTCTGCAGCACTCCTTATATTTCTTATACTTCTTATAGCCCTTAAAATAATAAGGAAAAGAAAGAACCGATGAGCATCTGCTATTTACATCTAAATAAGAACCAAACTCTAAAAAAAGAAATTAATAAATGAAATACCATAAGACAGGATGGCACAGCTGTGTTTGCTAAGGCATGGAGAATCTCTTTGGAACAAGGAAAACAGATTTACTGGGTGGGTAGATGTTCCTTTGACGGACTTTGGCAGGGAGCAGGCAGAGAAGGCCGGTCAATCAATAAAGAAAGAAGGCATGCAGTTTCAGGTTGCATACACAAGCGTTTTGGACAGGGCCATAGAAACCCTTGAAATTGTAATGAATACAATACAGCAAAAAATTCCGGTAATAAAGGACTCTGCATTAAACGAAAGGATGTATGGGGATCTTCAAGGACTGAACAAGGAAGACACTGCAAAGAAATACGGAAGTGAACAAGTTCACATCTGGAGAAGAAGCTACGACACACGGCCGCCAAACGGAGAAAGCCTCGAGGACACGCAAAAAAGAACCATCCCGTTTTTCATGAACTGCATAATGACCGATTTGAAGGTTGGAAAAAATGTATTGGTAGTTGCGCATGGGAATAGCCTGCGTTCCATAGTAATGTATCTTGATAATCTGTCAAAGGAGCAGGTATTGTCGTTGGAATTGCCGACCGGTTTGCCAATAATATATTCAATTGATTCAAATGGCAAAGTAACTTCAAAAAAAGAACTTGAATATTGATAATTTTTTTCTATCTTCTCATTTAAATATAAAAAATTAAGTAACTATAACATGATAATCACGTTGATTCAATATCTGTTTTCTATTATTGCGGGGTTTTTAGTGGGTTTTTCATTAGGATTGATAGGGGGAGGCGGTTCTATACTTGCGATACCGTTGTTACTTTATTTTGTAGGCATAGACAAACCGCATCTTGTTATTGGCACAACGGCATTGGCTGTCGGAATAAATGCTTATATAAATTTCATTGGCCACTTTAGAAAACACAATGTAGATATCAAAGTCGGCTTAATATTCTCAACAGTTGGTATAGTCGGGGTGTTAATAGGAACAACGCTTGGACTAATAACGCCCGGAGAGAGTTTAATCGGCATATTCTCAGTTTTAATAATTATAATGGGGGTGTATATGCTTCTTACTAAATGTAAAAAGTGTACGCACAGCAAAAAGTCCAAAAAGTCAATAGTAAATAAAAAGAAGGTTAGTATATTTAGTTTAATTGCCGGCTTTGCATCGGGATATTTTGGAATTGGAGGAGGGTTTATTATAGTGCCTTCAATTCTCTATTCTTCGGATACAAATATAAACAAAGCAGTAGGTACTTCCCTTCTTGCAGTGGGAACATTCGGCATTGTAACTGCAATAAGGTACGCTTTTGCAGGTGACCTTATCATATCGATAGCATTGTTGTATGTATTTGGAGGATTTTTTGGAGGAATAATAGGCACTAGAATTACTACCTCTATCAGTAAGTCGCTGCTTAGAAAAATATTCGCAATTATAATCCTGGTTGTGGGCATTTATATGCTGGTTCCATTTATATGATTTTTATGTAGTGCCTAACACTGCAAATTAAACATCCTTTGCAGGGTTTTCTCTAACAAACATTAAAATCTTTATTAAGGATTTCATATCTCTACTAGCTATGATAAACGAAAAATTTATCGACATAAGATGGCAGAGGGGCAAACTGGAATCGCTGCTTTCCAAATTCAAAGAAAAATCGGCTTTCCGTTCAGCATTCGACAAAGGCAGGTATTACATAACAAATTCTAACGGCATGTTCTGCGGCAAGTATGACTACTGCAATGACAGGATACTACTGGACAAATGGTTTATTTATGATTCACTGTGCTCCGACAAAGTTGCTGAAATTGAAAACGTGCTTATACATGAAGAAGCACACAGGCAGACCAGGTTGCAGGGAACATACGAAAGCGGAAAGCCGGATCACTGGGCAGAGTGGCTGAAAACATACCTAGAAATGGGGGGCAGCATCCCGCAGGTTTATATAAAAGAAAAAGCGTACGAGCATGAAAAGGAATATTCGGAAGTAAAGGATGAGGATATAAAAAATATAATAATATTGGGGTATAAAGAAAGCGAGAATGCAAGAAAAGTACTGCAAAGAGCAAAGGAATTACACGTAAATTTCATCTACGTAGACAGAAACCGGAAAATCGAAGTATACGGATAAGGCAATCCATCCAGTGCAGATGCCTAACTCCCCTAAAGAATACACTTTTTATTGCAGTACCAAAAACGGCAATGGGCCCAGGGAGGTTCGAACTCCCGGCCTTCTCCGTGTGAGGGAGACGTCATAACCACTAGACCATGAGCCCACGGCAATCACCGATATAACTTATGTAATCGGTATTTTATTAGTTTACTGTCTTTTATACAATAAGTATTTATTACTGCCGTTTTATCTAAGAAATAATTTTGCCGCTTTCTTCTAAAAGCTTGCAGAACTTGAAGTAAGCGAAGAGCTTGCAAACAGAACAGACACCCCTATTCTTACCATAAAGAATATTCCCAGGCCTATCAATACGTATACAGGAACGTTTTTCAGGCCGTTCTTTGCCTTTCCTGTGTTCAGTATCCCCCCAAGAAGGGCACTGGAAGCCGTCGTTATTATTACATTTATTGTCGAAACCACTATCACAAGCGTCACTGAAATGTGCGGAAGGCTGAATCCGGAAAAAATCCCAAGGGTTCCGCTTGGCAGGTTTGCTGCCGCAGTCCCTCCATTCGTAGATGCACCCACCTGGTCAAGTATCCCTATAAGAAAAGATGAAACGCCGTAAAGTAAAGGTGCCGCAAGCGTAGCCGCTATGAATATGAAAAGAGAGTAGCTTTTTACCTGGGACCTCATGTCGTTCCTTATGCTTTCATTCTGCAAAAGATTGCTGGCAAGGTTTTCCAGTATCAAGTGCAATTCCGCTCCCGATCTTATTCCCTCGGATATTATTCTTACGCTGTCCTTGAAGAATTCAGAGTTTGTCATGTCATTCATTTCCATTAATGCTTCGGAGAAGTTTTTACCTGCCTGCGTCTCTATTGCAGCTTTGTTTAGGAGGTAATTCAACTTTCCAAATTCCGGTTTCATTGATGCTATGAATGAATTCTCAGGTATCATTCCCGCTCTAAGGTTTGCAGCCATAAGCAGAAGCATGTCCGGCAGAACTTTTTCTATCTTTGCTGCTACGGCATCTGCAAATATAGAAAGTATGGACCTTACAAGCAGCAACCCGCCGAAGAATATTCCAACTGCAGCCCCTATTGCGTAAAGAGGAGAGTGAAGAAAGTGGAAAACCAATATGGCGCCGATTATAGCTCCAACTATGAGCAGAATGGAAATAGTTCCTATTGTGTTGTCAAGGTCTTCTCCTCCCATCTGTGCATATATAAACTGCTCTTTCATTGGTACAGTAAGCTTTTTTGGAAGAGCATGCGCCAGCGCTGCCCGTATGTCTTTGTGGCCAGAATTTCGTTTCATACTCCTATCGAAGGCCTCCTGTTACCTACCATGCCCATAAAGAATATCTGAAACGTCAGAAGGAACGGCGGTATAATATATATTATGTCTACTGTATTGAAGTGCGCTAGTGAACCCAGGATTACAAATACGGACATACCAAGACTAGGAACTACTACGGATATAAGCATATAAGCCATCGACATCGGTGTCAATTCACCGGCATACAACTTCATGTCAGACTGCTGTTTTTTGATAAGCATGTCATTTATAAGAGTAAGCGTGCCTGCAACATCGCTTCCCGATTTTATTGCATTTAACATTATGTCTATCGTCCTTCTAAGTGACTGGGAAGGAACCCTCCTTGCCAAGTGGTCAAGTGCATCCTCCTGCGGTACTCCCGATTCTATCTCTTCTATTGCCAGTTTAAATTCGTCTGATACAACGCCGTAATCTCCGTTTGCAACATCAAGCAGTGCATTGAATACAGGAACTCCGGAACCTACCTTTATCATTATCTCCCTTGTTGCAAACACAACCTGCTCTTCTATCAGCTTTGTTCTTTTTACCGCTTGAAGTTTGGGGAAATTTAGGAAATACAGGAAGTAAACCGCGGGAACCACAATCACAAGTACAGGTATTATGGCCTCAATTTTTATGGTAAGCAGGTCTTTTTTTATGGCTATCAAAAGTATAAGCCCTGCCACCGCAAGCATCAAACCGACAAGAACTAATGTAACAATTATTCCTGCGGCTATGTAATCAAGATAATCTATGTCCATCGATGCCTGTACTAGGTCCTGCTTCAATGAAGGACTAAGGCCTTTGAAAGCAGGTGCGAATTTCTTAACTTTCTTTCCGAAGAACAGCGCCTTCTCCGGAGAAATCATCACGGCAGGTATTTTAGTTTCCATTTTACAAAGTTTCCAATGCTGAAGGATCCCCTTTGTCGCTTATCAACTGCATCAACTTATCATGGTTTGTATAGTAATTGCTTGCCGCCAATCCTATTACGTTTACGTTGTTTATCCCTTGTTCAACCATCCACTGCAAAACAATTCCTTTTTCCTTCAGATCGGCTGCCATCTCCTCGCTTGTCAGTCCCGAGTAAAGGGCCAGTTTCGTTGAAATCTTCTGTGAAGTATTTATTGTCCTTTCTATCGTGTCAGTTCTCGGTTTCCATTCAAACAGGTTGTTAGTCTTCAATTCCATCTCTCCGCTTACCTGTCTTTCAACTATCTCGGCAAGCTCCAATACCCTTCTTACTCCGGTTCTTCTCTGCCTAAATGAGGTTATTATAAGGTCAAGAGTTGAGACCTCGATTTCCGGCAAATCTATTGGTTCTGATATCAACCTCTTTACAACCTGCTGCGCAGTCTCGGCGTGCATAGTTGCATAAACGGAGTGACCAGTCATCATTGCTTCGAAAAGAGTCTGTGCGTCTTCCTTCCTTCTTATCTCACCTACTACCAAACGGTCAGGCCTCATCCTAAGTGAGTTAAGAAGCAAATCAAGCATGGTTACCTGTCCCTTTCCCTCGGAGTTAGGCTGCCTTGTAAGCATCGGGACCCAGTGCATGTACTTTGGAAGAACAAGCTCGCTCGTATCTTCTATCGTTATTATTCTTTGGTTTGGAGGAATAAAAGGAAGGAAAACGTTAAGCATTGACGTTTTACCTGCCGCCGTACCTCCTGTAACTAGGAATGAAAGCTCATACTGCATTGCCTGCCATACAAATGAAACAAGTTCCTGGGAAACGGTTTTTCTTTTAAGGAAATCTATTATTGTCCAAGGCTCTGCACGAAACTTCCTTATATCCAGCGTATTTCCATGCGTTGATATCGGGTACAAAGTAGAATTTACCCTGTCTCCGTTTGGAAGCTGTGCATCCAACAATGGATTTAGGTTTGTAATCTGTCTCCCTACCTTCCTTGCAATCTGCTGTGCATATGATTCTATCTTTGATTCGGTCTCTATTCTTACGTTGGTTTCCAGCCACCCATATTTAATGTGGTAAACCATCACCTGCGTTTTTGAGTCGTTTATGACTATCTCTTCAAGGTTTGGGTCCGTGTCAAGTATCTCTATTATTCCCAAGCCGAACATCTCATGCAGAAGAGTAGCTGATAATTCCAAGTATGATTTTTCCTGCATCCCGGGTATTATCTCCTGCAGTTTTCTCTGTACTATCTCAAGAAATTCCCTTTTCAATGCCTCAGAGGTAGTCTGTGAAAGCTGCTGAATCTTTGAAGGATCCTCCCTTATAAGCTGGGTTCTTATTTCGGTAAGAACTGCATTCATGCTTTGGTCTATTACAGGAGTTGTTATTCTGTAGCTCATTGTGAACTTTGAAGGTATCCTTAGTATCTTGACATCAGCAGATATTCCGTCGGATACTACCTGGTAATTTTCTACTATCTCAGTCCCTTCCGTTTCCATTGTAGTATTATAATATAATTAATTTTACGTTCTTATAACTTTAATTCTTTATTTACGGCCTAAAAAGCATAAAACTGCAGAACTCCATCATAAGCTATGGCCGAAAAGCTTGAAACAGCGGTTCTTGCAGGCGGTTGCTTCTGGTGCATGGAGGCGGTATTCAAGCAGATAAAAGGCATAGAAAAAGTTGAGTCCGGTTATTGCGGCGGCACTGTTAAAAATCCTTCCTATGAGCAGGTGTGCACCGGCAAAACAGGGCATGCAGAATCCGTCAGGCTTACTTTCAACCCTTCAGTAATATCCTATGAACAGATTCTAAAGGTCTTCTTCACCCTGCATGATCCTACAAGCCTGAATAGACAGGGCAATGACGTAGGAAGTCAATACAGGTCTGAGATATTTTATGCAGATGACAAGCAGAGAAAAACAGCAGAAGAGACCATAAAAGAATTAACGGAAGAAAAACTCTGGGACAAGCCGATAGTTACGGCTTTAGAACCTTTAAGGGAATTTTATGTTGCAGAGAATTATCATCAGGATTACTATAAGAAAAATCCATTGAATCCATACTGCTTCATGGTTATAAGGCCCAAAATATCAAAGCTCAGGAAAGAATATCTGGAGCTTTTGAAAAAGGATTGAAGTTTTTATGATTCAAAATGCATCTGTTTAATGCTTTGGGTTCATGCCGTTTTTAAATGTCATGCGCTCAATCTCCAAAGAAAATTAAAGTAGTTTCTAAAATTTTCTGCTACTTCCTTTCGTTCTATCAATATATACGTTGGGTATCTGCCCCAAATCACCAAAGCCGTCTTGTTCCCGTAGACGTTTATTGTAAAACGCATGTTGAATATCTCCTGCATGGATTTTACCTTGGTAAGCGGCTGCTTTTTGTAATAGCTAAGCCAATTGCTTTCCTTTTCAGTTACTATGACCCGTTTTACAATGCCCCTTTTCACCCTCTTTTCATCCCATTTTTTTATGAATTCACCCATGCCGCTGTCGCTTTCAGAGACGCCGATTACAAGGTGTTCCTCTCCTTTTTTAAGTGTATCCAAAATGTCATTGAATACGGTTCTTGCCGAGTTAGGCCCTTCAAATATGAATATTTCCTGCCTGTTTTTTGCAGTTCTGCTTAGTTTTTCCAGAATAGGCATGGCTTCGAGCAGCGCGTCTTCCTTTTCTTTTAGGATACGTATTAAATTTTTGGGATCAGAAGCGAAGAAATACTTCTTTTTGCCCTTTATGTCATAGGAAACTAGGCCCTCTCCCATAAGCCTCTGAAGGCAGTTGTATGCAACAGAACTGTTTAATCCGGATTCTCTAAGTACCGGCCCTATCATTGAACTTCCCAATTTTATAAGAGAAAGATAAACTTTGCTTTCTGCGCTTGTAAGTCCTGCGGATTCTATAATCTTTTCAACATCCATACTCTCCTTTTTAGGAGAGTTTTGTATAAATACTTTACACAGCATAATCAAATATGGGAACTTTATTTTTAAGCGCAGGCGGGAACGAACCTTTAAAATTAGAGGTAAATCTAACTACAAAGAAATTTCTAGAATATTACGTCTCTGCGCTGGAATCACTTCATTACATATCACTAGATTTCAAAAGGATGGGATATGAAGACAAGGAAAAAGAAAGAATGGAAAAATTAAATGACGACAAACCCTTAACGTTTAAAGAATCGGATGAAGTGAGAAGGAAAGCTTACAGCCGCATTAAACTTGAAGACCTGTTCCAACCTAATAAATGGAGTACCGGGTTTATTGAATTGTTTGATGAGGTTAAGCTGCCATATTTTGATAATTACGGAAAGCTTAGGCATTCCTCGCCGAATAGTTTGTTAAATGAATTTTATGAAAGCTTATCTTTACATGGTTATGGAAAGTTTGGATTTGCCAATAGGCTGGAAGAGACAATGATAGTAAAGGGCAAGGCTCTAATCAAAAGAAACAATTCCAAAGCAGATTACTCGGATGGATTAATACGAGAGGAACTGGAAAGGCTTAACAACAAAATGATGGAATATTTTCTGAGCCGTACGGCGATATTGTACAGCGAGTATTCTAAACCGATGGTAGACAATGAATCAAATGTAAGCAGGGAATATTTTTCGACATTCGATAAAATGAAAATACCGCTTCTTGAGCTTACTCTTATAGAAAAGGGAGGGCGCTTCCGGGGTTTAACCCAAAAACAATATATAAACTTCGGCGAAGCAATAAATAAAAAAGTATCCGGGTTGGGTTACAATCCGCACATCATATCTTACGAAGAGGAAGAAATACGCAGCCTAAGCTGGCTTGTCGGGTTTAATTTTGCAAGGGAAACCCTGCAAGAAATGGAAAACAAGTCAAATAAGAGCAGTGGATAAAAATATAACGGCTTATCGATTCTTTATCTCCGAACCATTCTGGGCATGGGCTCGACGGGATTTGAACCCGCAACCACTCGGTTAAAAGCCGAATGCTCTGACCTAGTTGAGCTACGAGCCCCCAAAATAATACTATCTATTATGGTTTTTTGTTTATAAATATACAGCCTATTTTTGAAATACAGCAGTTATCTTTTTAGTGTTTTTTCTTACTTCTAAGTATTCGCTGTTTTCAAAGCGTGAGGAACAGACGTGCAAATAGCTATTGAAAGTTTTTATGGCAATGAACTGCGGGAAATCATATGAGCCGTCACCGTTGTCATGCATGTAATCCATAGGCTCTATCTTCTCGTTTTTATTTCCCTCTATTTTTAAAGTCAAAGTATCAGCGGAATACTCAATACTACGAAGTTTGAATTTCTCCTTGAAATGCGGCAGCACCAAGTACGTTTTTTTCGGAAAAAAGCCGTAATCCATAAGAAAAGGATTGACTCCAAGTAAAGATACTTGGTTACCGTAAAGTTCCTTTATTCCTTCAAGTTTTATGTCTCTTTCTGCAATTCCCCTAACTTTTCTAGTATCAATAATGTTCTCTAGCTTTTTTGCCATTGATTGAATAAAGCTCGCAGCAAAATTTAAGTGTTTCCGGTTGTGAATTTTTATACCTCAATGCTTAAATATGGGCTAATTTCTTGTCTAATAATGGTTGAAGCCGATACAAAGAAAAGCGGTTTGGATGAAGTTTTGGGCGCAATATTTAAAATTGGCAGCGGGGAAACCAAACTTTCAGAAAAAAGCTCCATCTCGGAAAAAATAATAACCGGAAATTCCGGAGATATAAAAATTAATAAAATGGAGATTTACTCAAATTTAAAGTATTTCAATCTAAGCGATTATTATGTCCTTATTTCCGCATCCAATGGTAAAAAATATGAGCCAGTGCTTTATTTCACTAAAAAGGCCTATCTAAATAAAGAGGCTCTTGAGAAGCAGAAACCGGACCTTAATTTAATTGGTAATGGTTTAATCTTCCCGCTCTTTTCAAATGATATTCAAGACTATTATCTCTCCAAGAGCATGGAATATAAATTTGAAATAAAGTACTTAAAGAAAGGCGATTGGATAGAAGACATAATGAAATTTGCGCAGATTACAGAAGATAGCAATTGTAACTTGCAGGATATCTTTGACGCTTGGAATAATAACGGCAAGGTATAAAGCTTTTATACTGTTAAATTCTTAGAATACTATTCTTTAAAACATATGGAAGCTACTGAGAATAATGAAGAATCGCATTTCTTCATAATTAGGGTTACGATAGGGAGGGAGATGCAGGCCCTAGACAGGCTGGAATCGCAGCTTGCGAGGGTAAAGGGCATATACTCCGTGATAAAGCCGTATTCCTTGAAAGGCTATTTGATAGTAGAAGCAGATTCCAGGGAAAGCGTTTCGAATTTAATATACAACATAAAGCACATCCGCGGGATAATGAACAAGGAACTGTCAAAAGAGGAAGCTTTGAAGACAATAGAGAAGAAGAAGCAGAAGATAGACATAAACATAGGGGATGTGGTAAAAGTCCTTTCAGGCCCATTTAAGGGAGAAACGGCAACCGTTAAAGCAGTCAACAAGGAAAAAGAAGAGCTGACCGTAATGTTTTTAGAGTCAGCAGTTCCTATAAACGTTAATATTAAAATATCGGATGTATCTACAGTAAAAAGCGAAAGTGATCAAAAATGAAAACGAAAGTAAAAATTGTTGTTGAAGGAGGAAAGGCAACGCCTGCTCCGCCATTGGGGCCACAGCTCACAATGCTCGGCTTGAAACCACCCGAAGTGGTGAAGAAGATAAACGACAAAACAAAGGATTTCGCAGGGATGAAAGTGCCTGTAGAAATAGAAATCGATAAAACTACAAAGGAATACGAGTTAAACGTATTGATGCCTTCCGTTTCGCAGCTTCTTATAAAGGAAGCAGGTATTGAGAAAGGCTTCGGCGACAGGAAGGAATCCGCATCTATATCATTTGAAAAGGTCAAGAAAATAGCAAAGGACCATTCCCAGTATTCATTGGCAAAGACGGAGCAGGGTTTGATAAATGAAGTTTTAGGTTCATGCCTGAGCCTTGGCTTAAAGGTTGATGGAAAGGATCCGAAGGAACTGATAAAAAAGGTGTAAAATGTTCTTTGGTCTGTATCAAATACTCGCGTTTTTAGAGAGCAACAGCTATTCTGCCATTTTTGTACTGATGTTTCTTGAATCCGTTATACTGCCGATACCCAGCGAAGTAGTGTTACCGTTTACAGGCTTTTTAATAGCAATAGGAAAAATCAATCCCTACTTGGGATTTACAGATGCCGTAATAGCTTCAATACTTGGAAGCATAGTCGGCTTTCTTCTGGGTTATTTCCTTGGTATAGAGATATTTATGAGGTTCTCGAAAAAACTCGGCTTCAAGGACTTGGAGTATGAAAAGGGCATAAAATGGATAAAGAAATACGGAGATTACTTCGCTTTCTTCACAAAGCTGTTGCCTGCAGTCCGTTCAATAGCAGGTATAATCTGCGGCGCTTTCAAGATGGATATAAAGAAGTTCATAGCTTACTCCTCAGCAGGTATACTTCTTTGGTCCGGTTTTCTTGTATATACAGGGTATTACCTTTCAAGCAACTGGGAATCAATAGCTAATGTCTTTGAAAAGGTAGGAATTTACGTTGCAGCAATATTCGTTCTTTTCTTCCTGGTTTACATATTCAGGAAGAGGATAGCTTTAATTTTGAAGATAAACAAGAAGAAATAAATGGAATACATAGATTTTCAGGATTTCAAGAAAGTTGACATAAGGGCCGGAAAAATAGTTAGTGCTGATGATTTTCCAAATGCAAAAAAGCCTGCTTATAAATTGAAGATAGATTTCGGCGAACTGGGGGTAAAGAAAAGCAGCGCACAGATTACAAAGCTATACAAAAAGGAAGACTTACTGGGAAAGCAGGTAGTGGCAGTCGTTAATTTCAAGCCAAAACGGGTTGCGGACTTTCTTTCAGAGGTCCTTGTTTTAGGCGTTGAAACAGAAAACGGCGTTGTTCTACTTTCTCCAGACAGCGAAGTTCCGCTTGGAAAGAATGTTTCCTAGTTTTATAAATAGTATTATTGTTGCAGGAAAAGTTATTAATCCGTTAAAGATTAAAATTGTTATTCTGTCAATGGTGAGCTGACAGAGCGGCTATGTATTCGTCTGCAAATGGCAAATGCTGTATAGCGTTGTGAAACATGGCCGTAAACGAAGTAGGCGGGTTCGACTCCCGCGCTCACCTTTTTCAGTACTTCCGAATGTAATTTTTGGCAAATCTGCGTCACAGAATGCTTCTGGTGGCCTACTAGTCGGGGTTTACGCACTTGGCTTCTTCAAAAACAGCCTCCAAAAATTCAGCCATTTTGGCAAATGATAGAAGATGGTTTAAGTGAGTTCCTCTCTAATGAATGATATGACAGGAAGGCACTATACAGAACAGGAAAAAGCCAGGGTAAGAGCGTTAATAGAGAACGGTCTTAGCAAGAGGAAAGCCTCTCAGATCTTGAGTATACCACATAGTACGATCTGGCGCTGGGGCTATCCGAGTACGTTCAAAAACAAGACTTATCCCAAGGAAACGAAAGAAGAGGCCATAAAACTGTATAAGTCTGGGTTATCTAGAATACAGATATCTATAAAGCTAGGGGTGGGTATGCGAGCTCTGAACCGCTGGCTCGGCAAAGGTAGAGATGGGCGGGAGTTTAAGGTATACTCTGCCGAACTTAGACAAAAGGCTAGGCAGATGGCAAGAAGAGGTGTACCAAAATTCGAGATTCCTAATATTCTGCATGTAAGTCACCCGACAGTAATACGCTGGACATCTGACATAAAAGGAGATAAAGATAGAGTTAGTGGTAGATACTTCAAACTGCTAGCAAAACTCATAAATAACGGCTTCGTAACTTTAGGCAGGAAAGACATTTGGCTATACCGTATACTCAAAAAAGACGCAAAATTAAAGGCTATCATGCTTGGCAAAAGCCTTATAGTAATGGTTCCGGGTAAGGAGAAAATGGCTGAGAAAGCTTTTATAAATATTATAAATAAAGACAAATTGACTAAAAGAAAGTTAAATAATATGAAATACCTATTTATAACGAAGAGGGGGAAAACTAATGGATTTGATTATTAACAAAGATCGTTTTTTAGAGATATTAGAAAAGGCCAAAGAAACAAAAGAACTGGGAACATTACGTAATATAATCTCAGAAATAATTTTGTCTGTGTCTACTAAGCACGATGACTTATTCTTACTTAATATAAGCGACAATGGCGACACAGTTCGATATAATAAAGATCTCCTTCTATCTGAATTAAAACAAATAAATGAAACACAAACAATAGAACGAGCTAAATATTATACCGAGAGGTTAATAAAGAGCATAGAAGAGATAAAAACTAGCAAAATAAATGAAATCAACTTAAACCGCTGGAAAGAGTATTCTGATATAATAACCGATAGTTTATGGATCTGGCCTAAAAGAGATAATTCAGGAGTACATACTGCAGGGTATTGGGGCAATTTTATCCCGCAAATCCCCTATCAAGTAATTACTAGATACACAAAAAAAGGGGACACAGTACTTGATACGTTTTTAGGTAGTGGAACCACGCTTATTGAATGTAGAAGATTAGGAAGGAATGGAATCGGAATAGAATTAAACGAAAAGGTAGCAAAAGAAGCTGATTCTTTAATAGCTAAACAAGAGAATCCATACAATATTTTGACAAAAGTTATTTGTGCAGACAGCAGAGATGTATCCAAAGAAGAAATACTAAAAATCACTGGCGGGAAAAAGGTCCAGTTAATAATAATGCACCCTCCTTATTTTGATATCATAAAATTTAGTAAATCAGAAAAAGACTTATCAAATGCCCCTAATCTTACTTCTTTTCTAACGATGTTTGGCGAAGTAATAAAAAATGTGACCGATTTACTAGAAAAAGACAGATATTTAATTTTAGTGATAGGAGACAAGTATGCCAGAGGAGAATGGATTCCCTTAGGGTTTCTAACGGCCATAGAAGTAATAAAAAATGGTTACACTTTAAAAAGCATAAATGTAAAAAATATAGAAAATACTTTGGCAAAAAGAAACCAAGAAGATCTTTGGAGGTATAGGGCTCTCGTTGGTGGATTTAATGTATTCAAACATGAATACGTAATGGTATTCAAAAAAACAGACAGCAAACATCAATTAGTAGAGGATGTTCTTAAGAATTGGAAAGCAGTATAACAAAACAAGTCGCCATGTAATTTTTTGGCCCAGCTTTTCTATGCTGAAAAGTGAATGGTACTTTTAAAGGAGAATTAAAATCTACGCTATCTAAAGCTTTTTCTACTCTTTCTATTGAGACGTCATCGTCTAGATAGACTATTAATAGCCTATTGTCGGCACTAAACCTCTCCTCTGATTGGTAGGTATAAAGATATTTAGCGACTTCCTTCGGGTCATTCTTAGCTTTTTGTTTCCAATCAGCACCATAATGCTCCTTAAACTGAGTTGTTGGAGAAGCAGCAACCTTTTGATCGAATGCTTCACCATCTATGAAGTAATCAAATGCTCTAACGTGTTTTAAGGTTGGTAGGATATTTTTATTTCTTTCAAATATTTGAAACTCTAGAAAATCATTTCTTGCTGTATTTAGCTCTTTCATGCGTCGGTATTGTATTGCGCTTCTTGAAACTTTAGAATCTTTTTCGTCTCCGCTTATTTTTAGTAAAAAACCAATAAGAATGGC
>JAMCSP010000014.1 GCA_023378865.1 Candidatus Parvarchaeota archaeon
TTTAAAGGATTGGGAGCAGCTTCTCCTTCTAGCTCTACTCTTTCTACTTTTTCTTCTACATGCTCAACTTATTCTACTACTGCTCCTGCAAGTCTCGGCTTTCAACAGTGGTGCAGTGACACTATAGCTAATCCTTCGGGTTCAGGGGTTTATCACTGTTACTCCGATCTGGCGGATGCACCTGGAACTAATACCTCTACTATAGTTTTGTCGAACGGTACTACTATGGGTTATAGTAACTGCGTGGCTGCAGGCTATGCTCCTTAAAGCTGGCCAAAGCTTTTTATTTAATGACTTTGTTTTTAGTAAATGAAGAAAAGAAGCGCTTTGACGAATGCACTGATGATAGTGTTTTTAATAATAATCTTAATAGCAATATTCTATGCATTTAAAACTCACATAGTTCTCTTTAATTCCTGCTATTTTTCGAATGAAACTCTTGCAGTGAATGGTTCGGGGCCTTTCTGCCTTTCAAATAACGGAGTAAACATAATAATAAATCAATCTATACTTTCCTATTACCCAAATTCTACCTTGGCCATACACAATCAGAATGTTTCCGCTCTGCCATTTTCATTCCTTGATAACAAGCCTTTAATAACCGTATGGAATGAGCCAACCGTTTTAAGTGCAGATTCATATTCATTTCTTACAATCCCGGATACTTTCAAGGTTCATATGGTATACAATGCATCCGTATCAACTAATTTTATTGTTATGACTAATCAGCAGTACATTGAGTGGGTAACAACAAAAAATATTAATAACAATTATGTAGCTATTCAAACTGGTAAGAACATATCCCTTTGGTTCAATGAAAGCACGGGATGTGCAGGTTATGTTGCGGTTATAGAATCTGTATCAGGAAATGCAGTTTCGATTTCGCCGGATGAAAAAATACTTTATGATCCTGCCAATTCGCCAACGGGGGCATGTGCTGGCTGAAATGTCAATTTTAAATTGTTTAATTTACATTATATAACATGGAAATCGATATTTTTGATGCAGTAAATGAACTAAAGAGCTTTTATGAAGAGAATGCACCTCTTTCGAAGATAAGCGGTTTGATAACTTATAAGAAGGTATCTATAGGCCTAGAATACAAAGAAGGCGTTATAACAATAAATGCACAGCATCCTTTAACCATAAAAATCTATAAGATATATAATATATTGCTAAGGCTTTTCCTTGTAAAATCTGTAAAGTTGACTATTGATTTCATAGAGAATAACCAGCAGAAATCGGTTTCAAAGCAGTTCGGCTCGGATGAGAATATTGATCCTGTAATAGAAGATCTTAAGGGCTTGCCACACGATAGGATAACTGACATAGTAATCGATACCGATTACTTTAAGATAGTCGAAACGCAAGATATGAGTGACAAAGTATCTATAATGCTCAAAAAGAACGGCAAAAAAGAGCTTTTTAAAAGCCTTTCAAATTATCTTTTTCCGTTCATAAATATGCCTGCAAATGAGTCTTTACTGCAGGAAATAAATTTCTCAAAACAGGAAGATCAGTTGACTGTAGACGTCTTAATGAAGGTTGACGGTTCTCCTATGGGGGTAAAGTCAAAGAAAGTAAGGTTGGTTTAATATGGAAGGAATAAAAACAGGTTTTAAAAGTTTCGACGAGCTTACTAACGGTCTGGATTACAGAAAGGTCTATTCTTTATTTGGAGACAAAGAATCTGGAAAGGAGCAGTTTATATATAAACTTGTGCAGTCTGCGCTTTCAGCCAAGAATGCAATAGTTTATGTTTTAACTTCAAAGTCATATTCCGACCTAATAAATGAATTCAATTCCAGAGGCATAAATATAAATCAGTATCTCGGCGTAGATTTTAAAATACTGGATGATTTCAGCAGGACAAACTCACCCAGTGCTACTGACAATTCCTATGCGAAAATATTAAATGGCCCTTTGGATTTAACCGGTTTATCAGTTTCTTTGTCAAGTGCAAACAGTGATTTTGTAAAAGATGCAAAACCTGTTATAAATATATTTGACAATCTGTCAAATTTACTTATATATAATAATCCCGTAACTGTATACAGATTCCTTCAGTTTGTTGTCGGCAAGGCAAAGTTAGCGGGAATAACTACAATATTTTCCATAGACATTGCTATGCATCCGCAGGAGGTTATAGAAACGATAAAGAATCTTTCAGATGCAATAATAGATTTAAAACTTGAAGATGGTAAGAGGTATTTCAGGCTTTCAGGTACAAGTAAAGAAGTACTTCAGTTCAAGGAAATCGAATGATAATTTTATTTAAGAAGTTGTACTTAAATAGAAGGATATATTTAAAAGCAATAATTACTATATCTTTGTTATATGGCAGAATATAAAGGATTAGATGGAGTAACAGACAAGGATTTTGATCCTTACTTTGGGATAGCCAAGTTAGATGAACAACTTAAAGGGATACCTTCTAAGAAGGTGGTGTTAATATCTGCTTCACCATCAGTAGGAAACGAAGTATTTGGATACCAGATAATACATAAAAATATAACATCAGGAGTAAAAGTTCTTGTATTCCTAAATAGAACTTCTCCGCAGTCTTACCTTACAGACATGAAGGAATATGATTTTCCAGCAAATGACAATTTATTTATAATAGATGCATACAGCGGTATAACGGGCATAAAATCCGATGAAACCGATCATATAAAAGTGATAAGCAACCCTTATGACAGGGAAGAAGTAAAGACAAAGGTTCTTAAAGAATTAGGGAATGGATACGGATTGCTTGTAATAGACTCCTTCTCATTGCTTGCCGATTTCTTCGATTTTTCATTTGCCGCTTCTTTTATGAATGATATAAAACAGGAGGTTGTAAACAAAGACTCTGCAGCAGTGCTTCTTTTTACAGATTGGGGCTACGAAAAACAAAACATAGACAAGCTGCTTTCAAATGTCAATTCAACTATAGAGGTTAAAGGGATAGAAAAGAGGGTTATCTTCGGCCAATACTTTGCGGTATTAAAGTGTGATTGGGTTGAAGAAAAGCAGGCATTTTCATCTGTTCTGTTTAAGGCAATAAAACCTGGAGGAATAAAGGTTTACTTCCCTAAGATTCTGGTAACTGGACCAACTGATGCTGGTAAAAGTTCTTTTATACACAGTGCTTCTAAAAATGCTGTAAGTGTAGATAAGCTTGGAGGAACGATAGCTTTAGATCACGGAACAGTTGATTTTCAAGGTTATCGTGCAGATTTATTTGGAACACCTGGGCAGGAAAGGTTCGATCCTCTGCTTAAAATGCTTGGCGGCGAGGCTATTGGAGTATTCCTTGTAGTAGACTCAACTAAGCCAGAGCAGTTTCCAAGAGCAGTGGAAATGCTTAGAAAAACGGAGACTTATGGTTTGCCTGTAGTAGTGATTGCAAATAAAGCGGATCTCAAGGGCGCACTTAAAAAAGATGAAATAAGAGAAAAGCTTCACTTGGATTCTGCAATAACACTGATACAGACGGTTGCAGAGGATCTATCAAAAGTGGATCCAAATGAGCCAACAAAATTAAAGGAGGCGGGAATAAACGAGGCGTTATCTGCTTTGTTCAAGCAGTTAACATAATTATTTAAATAAGAAAATCGTAAATTAAATATGGCTACAAAATCAGAACAACTAAAAAGCGTTTTACAAAGGTTAAGCACCGTTGGTGGAATAAAGGCATCTGCTGTTATATCGGCTAACGGTTTGCCTATGGTATCATTAATGCCTGAAGATGTAGATCCAAATACTTTTGCTGCAATGCTGGCTTCAATGGTAGGTTCAGCAGAAACGGCTATCAAATCTTTGGGTGCAAAGAATACACTAGAAAGAGTAGTCGCTGAGTCAAAAGACATAAGAGTAGTAGCGGTACAAGCAGGGACAGACGCAATACTTACAATAATGATTGATCCTAATACAAATTATGGTTTGATTCTTTTAGAGTCTTCCAAGGCTTCAAGTGAAATTTCACAGATAATGAAGCAGTAAGTGAAGCAGTAAGAATGTCATTTGTTCTTTTTATCTGTAAGTATAATACCGGCAGAAGTCAGATTGCAGAAGCATTATTTAATGGACTTACTAAAAAACACAAAGCTCTCAGTGTAGCAGGCAGTTCTGTTGGTAATGGAATAAACTCCATAGATATAAAATTAGTGCAAGAAAGATTTGGAATAGATATGAGTAGGCAAATTCCTAAGCTACCTACCCTAGATTTATTGAAAAGCGCTGACAAAATAATAATTGTCTGTGATCCCAAGGACTGCATACTTATACCGCAAAGCTATATACAAAAAGCGGAGCACTGGTACATACCAGAATTAGATGGTCTTTCTGCAGAAGAAAAGATAAAAATAATTGAAGATATCTATAAAAAAGTAAAGGAATTAATTTCAGATCTGGATAGAAAATAATAAAACTATCAACTTTTCAGGGTTTTAAGTATCTCATCAACTCTGTCTATATTATCCTGTTTTATCGCTTCTATTATCGCTAACTTGTCCTTTTTTCTAACTTTTATCTTTTCTCCATTTTTAGTTATCTTTAATTGTTCTTTATCTATGTTTACAGGCAATTTTTCATTTCTTGGCTGAAAATCCTCATGTTCTTCTTTCTTCATGTATTTTACTTCATAGCCGTTGAATTTTACTTCCTTTACTGTTTTACCTGCCTGGTGTTTATACCATTCTTCCATAAGTAACTGTTATATTTTAGAGCTTAAATATTTTATGATAGGTATTTATAAGTTCTTCTAAATTATATATAATGTTTTAAGCTCAGGTTGCGTAACCTGGCATCGCGTAAGCCTGGAGAGCTTATGGGAGCAATCCCTTGAGGGTCCGAATCCCTCCCTGAGCG
>JAMCSP010000015.1 GCA_023378865.1 Candidatus Parvarchaeota archaeon
AAAGGAGCAGAATTTATAGCAGTCAACACCGATGCAGCAGATCTTCTTTGTACTCCTGCCGATAAAAAGATACTTATAGGAAAGGAATTAACAAATGGGTTAGGTGCTGGTGCAGACCCTGCAGTTGGTGAAGCTGCTGCAAAAGAGCAGGAGCAGGAACTTAAGGAAGCCCTACAGGGAGCGGATTTAGTTTTCATATGTTGCGGTATGGGCGGTGGAACAGGTACTGGTGCAGCACCTGTCGTTGCATCTGTTTCAAAGAAAATAAATGCACTTACCATAGCAGTAGTTACCCTGCCATTTAAGGCAGAAGGCAGAAGGAGAATGAACGCTGCAATTAATGGTGTGGAAAAACTTAAGAATACTGTAGATACATTGATAACAGTTCCTAATGAAAAGCTTATGGCGATCGCCCCAGGATTACCATTGCCTATAGCATTGAAGATAGCTGATGACGTTCTTACAAATGCAGTCAAGGGAATAACCGAGTTGATAACAAAACCTGGTTTAATAAACGTTGATTTCGCTGACGTAAAAAGGATAATGTCAAATGGAGGAGTAGCGCTTATAGGAACAGGGGAAAGCGATGCAAAAGACAAGAAACTTGAAACCGTTGTGGAGAAAGTACTTAATAACCCGCTCATAGACGTTGATGTTTCGACTGCAAGAGGGATGCTTATAGATGTAAGCGGAGGGCCTTCGCTTACGCTTGAAGAAGCAAACAAATTGGTAGATCTTATAGGCCAGAAATTACCAGATGACATAAACATAATATGGGGTGCACACATATTTCCGGATTTAAAGAACACTGTCAAGGTTTTGGCAATAATAACAGGTGTAACCTCCAAACAGATAAGCGGCAAATCAATAGCAGAGGACCAGCAGTTAAAGGAGAAACAGGAAGTTGAAGATGAATTAGGTATAACCTTCCTGAGCTGATTATGGATGAAAATAAGAGTCTAGCAGATGCCAATCTTGGTAATTCAGATAAGCAGCAGGAGGAAATAAAAAGCGATACAAAACCTGCAGAGAATATTGAGCATACTGAAAAAACAATAGAACAACAGAATACCAATGCTACTAAAAATGTAAATCAGGGTACTGAGCAGAAAAAGCCTGCAGAAGCAGTTGTACAAAGCAACGTAAACAGCAGCCATAAAGAAGAAAAGCCAAAGGTAAAGAAAAGAAGATTCCATTTATACCATGTAAAAAATGCGATTAAAAAAGCTCATCCTATGAACATAAAGGCAAAGCTAGAACATTACAGGTTTGAATACAGCAGGATACTTCATCTTGCAAGAAAACCTACAAAGCAGGAGTTTAAGGAACTTTCAATAATGGTTATTATAGGCACATTTATAATAGGTGTGCTTGGTTTTATAATCCAAATGATAATTCAGGTTATCTGAGTTTCGGAAGAAAACTACAAAATTATTTCGTTTACTGTCGGTAAATTAAACAAATAAGAAACTATAAATGAATTGAAGGCAACATAATAATATGTTCACGCCCGTTAAATCCATCTCATCTACGTTTAACAGTAAAAATCTTGTAAAGGAGAATGCCAGTGTTTCAGTTGACAAGAATATACTGAACATAGTTGATATTTTCCGCGGAGAAACTCCAAGAATGAAATTTATAAATGACTCACTGAAAAGAGGACTTGGATTGTTTGAAGCAGTATGGATATTCAGAAAGGAGTTGTTGGAATTAAGTCTGCGTAAAAAAGTTATTGCAAGGGTTGGCAGAAGTTCAATCAGGCCCTTACATAAGCATTCTGGCTTTGTTGAGATAACACAGGAAAGCATAGAATTCTACAACAAAAAACTTGATACTCTTATTATGAGGATCGAAAAGAAATCAATCTCAGAAATAAATGTTGGTTATGACAGGCTTTTCAGGAAAGAATTTTATCCATACTCCCCCCCATTACGTTTTGTTTTTAACGGTAAGACGGTATACCTTTTTCTAAGACTTCCGGGCGAGAAAAAATTCAAGGGCGATGACAAACTTTTTATAGGTTTAATAAGCGATTGATATGGAGAAGGATATAGAGATAAAAAAAGAAGAGCAATTCAGAAAATTATCCTCTAGCAAGAAAGGACTTTCGGAAAAAGAAGCAGAGGGAAGGCTGAAAAAATACGGTTATAATGAAATTGCAAGCAAAAAAGTAAATCCAATAAAAAAGTTTCTATTAAAATTCTGGGGCCCGATACCATTGATGCTTTTCATTGTTATAGCAATCTCATTTATCCTTGGGAAAAATATAGATGCGTACATAGTCATAGGCCTTCTTTTGTTTAATGCTATAGCAGGTTTTCTGGAAGAATTCAAGGCTGATAACACCCTGGAGCTTTTAAAGAATAAACTGTCTGTAAACGTTAATGTTCAGAGAGACAATCAATGGGAAAAAATACCTGCCAAATTGCTTGTTCCGGGGGATATAATAAGGGTAAGACTGGGAGATATAGTCCCTGCAGACTGTCTTATAATAGAAGGAGACTATCTCTCAGTTGATCAGTCAATGCTAACAGGGGAATCCCTTCCGGTTGACAAAAAAGAGGGGGAAACTATCTTTTCTTCATCAACTGTAAGAGAAGGAGAAGCTACAGCTCTTGTTTTAAACACCGGGAAGAATACTTCGTTCGGTAAAACAGCTGACCTTGTAAGGATAGCAAGTGGCAGGATGCATTTAGAAAGTGATATTTTGAAGCTGCTTAAATATCTTATATATGTTGATATAATGCTCATAGTGGTGGTTTTTATATTTTCTTATATTTTTAAAATAAACCTACTTACAGTTGTTCCATTCTCTCTTCTTATCCTTCTGGCATCAGTTCCAGTAGGATTACCTGCGGCATTTACAGTTGCAATGGCGTATGGTACTGAAAGATTATCATCAAAGAACATACTTGTGACAAAACTGGAAGCAATTGAGGAAGCGTCTACCATGAATGTGGTCTGCCTTGATAAAACCGGGACAATAACAGGTAATCAACTTTCAGTTTCCGATCCATTTGGCTATGGAAAATTCTCAGCTCAGGAAGTTCTTTTTTATGGCGCTATTGCATCAAGAAGAGAGGATAATGACGAGATAGACAATGCTATAATAGACGGGCTAAAAAAATACGATACTAAGAATTTGGAATTAAATTACAAGCTGGTAAAATTTACGCCGTTTAATCCTTCTACAAAAATGTCACAGGCGGATGTTGTACTAAATAGTAAAAAAATGTCCGCCATTAAAGGATTTCCTGCAGTTGTAATAAAGAAATGCTCTTTGGATACCTCTGAAATAAAAAAAGTTAACGCTAAGATAAAGGAGATGTCACTAAAAGGCTACCGCACTATAGCAGTAGCCGCTAAATTAGACAGTAGAAAGGAATGGTCTTTTGTAGGTATAATACCTTTGAACGATAAACCAAGAGAGGACAGTAAAAAGCTTATAGAAGAGCTTAAAGCACTTGGGATAAAGACAAAGATGCTTACAGGAGACAACATTGATACTGCAAAGGAAATAGCAAAAGAAGTTAGTATAGGCGATAAAATTCTTGATGTCAAGGCTTTAGAAGGATTGGATGAAAAGACACTTTCAAGGTTAGTTATAGAACACGACGGTTTTGCAGGCGTGTTTCCAAAAGACAAGTATACAATAGTAAAGGCATTGCAGGATGCTGGCTATCATGTCGGAATGACCGGGGATGGGGTAAATGATGCCCCTGCTCTGAAGCAGGCAGAAGTAGGTATAGCCGTTTCAAATGCAACTGATGTTGCAAAAAGCGCAGCAACTATAGTTTTAACCTCCCCCGGAATAGAGCCGATAGTAAATGCTGTAAAAGAGAGTAGGTCTATATTCGAAAGAATGATAAGCTATACTTTAAACAAGGTGACTAGAATATTTCAGATAGCATTTTTCCTATCAATAGCATTTATAATACTTAGGTTCTTGCCTATAAGAGCAATACAGCTTATTTTGATGATATTCATAAATGATATAGGCAGTATAGCACTATCAACAGATAAGGAAAGTTATTCAAAGAAACCAGACTCTTGGGACATAAAAGCAATATTCTTTGCGTCTATTCTTTTCGGTGCAATGGCAATAATTGAGGTTTCTTTATTAGCTTATATTGGCCTGTTTTATTTTCACTTAAGCCATACTTCATTTGAAACATTCATGTTCGTTGCATTTATATTCTCCATAGAAGCGCTTCTTTTATCGATAAGATCCAGAAGAAGGTTTTTCCATTCTAGGCCAAGTATACCTGTTATACTGCAGATAGTCCTAGCTATAATAATAACTTTTATAATAGCAAGATTCGGGATATTGATGTCAAGCATAAGCACATATTATATGATATTGATAGGAGCAACTGCAGTCGTTTTCCTTTTGATAACAGACGTTGTCAAGATATTCGCTTATAAAAAAGATAAGGAGTTCTCTCTTCTTTAATGACATGAAAACAAACAATTTTCTTACATTTGCCCTATCTTTTTTATTTTCTTATCTGGTTTATTTTTTGCTCCATAATGTCTATCTATATTATTATGCCATACCGATTGCAGTGCTTTCTTCCTCGCTTCTATTGGCTTATGCCTCCAGAAGGTATTATTTTTACTTTGTGTTTGCAGCTCTTTTAACACTTGTGTTTTCAGGAGTATTTCCAATTAAATTTTCTTTTGAAATAATCTCTATAAGTCTGCTTGTTCAATCACTGCTTATAAGAAAATTAGCAGTAAAAACTAATAGCATAAGCAGTAAACTGGAGATAAGAAGGGATTTGGTACAGATTTTGATAGGAGGCATATTCCTTTCAATTTTTGTTTTTTCTTACAAACAGGTATTATTGGCATTAGTTTTTTTAGGTATACTGGTAGCGCATATTATATACGTTTACGGCAGAAAAATGAATAAATTAATAAAGCTGCTTGAGAGGGATGGAGTAATATTCGGCTCGGGAGCAATATCAATGGCGGTTGGCGCCGTTTTATTGCTGGGATTTATAAATAGATTTGATTTTCTTTTTTTCAGTCTATTTTCATTGCTGATTTCGGATCCGATAGCTACTGTAGTGGGATTGAAAATACTCAAAAAACCCGGCAGAAAATCTATTAGCGGCAGCACTGCCTTTTTCATATCTTCTTTGATTCCCGGAGTTATCTTTTTCGGCTTATTTGGTTTTATCTTTGCATTTATTCTCTCATTAGCTGAAAGATTCAGCCCAATCGATGATAACCTTTTTATAGCTGTTGTAGCGATTCTTTTATCCCTTGTTTTTTTTATATGATTTAAATAGTATAAGAACTCATAAAAATAAATGTCAAGTATATTTTCAAGCGAGCTTTTCATTGAATTTTCAACTATTCTTATATTTCTTTTAACTGTACCGCTAGCATCATTGATGACTTATAAATTTCTAAAAAAGAAGGGGAAAAGCCAGCTTTATTGGTCAGTAGGACTTTGGTTGTTTGGAATAGGGGTTTTACTTGAAATTCTTTTCTCCTTTAACATATATAATGCTTTTTTGATAAAGGCTTATTTGACTGCAGTTGCATTTTTGGTTAGTTTTTTGGCTCTTGGTTCTACAGCATTGCTCAAAAACAAGAAAATTTTCAATTATTACGCCATATTCTTCATTTTATCAGCAGTTTTCGTGCTGTATTCGTTGATAGTTTCAAACATAGGCAATGTGCTTACAAATTATGTTGTATTCGGCGTACTTCCTGTTCTAGTAGTAATCTCTTCATCAGTAATGACATTTCCTGCGGCGGCAATACTTATAGCTGTAGCAGTAATCTCTTACAGAAAAACCTCTAACAAGAAGATGCTTTCAATAATAGCCGGAGTTGTGGTAGTAAGCATAGCCGGTTCTCTTTACATTGCTCATTTTCCCGCGTTTTTATATTACTCTGAATTTATAGGTATACTTCTTCTTTGGCTTGGTTTCATTTGATATCCTTTTCAACATCGTATCGATAAGGAAAAATATAAAAGCTCAAAATAAGTTAAATTAAATGCCGGCAAAGTTCATAGTAGTACTCGGATCGATAATGAGTGGTTTAGGTAAGGGCGTAGTATCTTCTTCTATAATGAAAATCCTGGACATGTATGATTTTAGGGTTCTTCCAATTAAATTTGATGGCTACTTGAATTATGACTGTGGCACGATGAATCCCTACAGACATGGAGAAGTCTTTGTATTAGATGATAAAGGGGAAGTAGATATGGATTTTGGTACATATGAAAGATTCCTAAATCGCAGTCTTACAAGCAGTTCTTCTATTACAGGAGGAAAGCTTTTCGGAGAAATAATAGAAAAAGAGAGGAAAGGAGAATATCTGGGGGAGGATGTTCAGGTAATACCGCATCTTACAAATGAGATACAGGAAAAAGTAAAGGACTTTGCAGTTAAAAACAATTTGGATTTTGTTGTAATAGAAGTCGGCGGAACTGTAGGGGATATTGAAAATGGTTATTTTATAGAAGCAATGAGGCAGCTTTCACTTAAGGAACAGGTGGTATTTGTTGATGTTACCTATGTACCTAGATTAAAGACTGTTGGAGAACAGAAAACAAAGCCGACACAGTCTGCATTTAGAACCTTGATGGGTATGGGTATAATACCGCAGTTTTTGATATGTAGAACAGATGGTGAAATGGGCGAAGGCGTAAAAAAGAAGCTTGCAATGTTTACAAGTCTGGATGAAAGCAGGGTAATAAATGATCCAGATATGGATTCTCCCTATCAATTGCCCCAGTATCTAATGGAACAGAATTTTGATAAGCTGCTGTTGCAAGCATTCAATTTGCCAAACAAAAAGATAAACATGGGAAAAGTTGAAAAATGGAGAAACAATGTTGATAAAATAATAAGCAAGTATGAAAAAGTGGTAACTGTAGCAGTAGTTGGAAAATACGTAGAACTGAAGGATTCTTATGTAAGCGTTAGGGAAGCTTTAATGCATGCTGCCGGCAAGCTATCAGTTAATCTCAATGTAAAATGGATAGAATCTGAGCTGCTTGAAAAGTCGAATCCAGAAAATATATTAGAAGGCGTTGATGGAATTATAGTCCCTGGCGGTTTCGGAAAGAGAGGCATAGAAGGTATGATAAATGCAATAAAGTATGCCAGAGAGAAAGGCATACCTTACCTAGGCTTGTGTTTAGGAATGCAGCTCATGGCCGTGGAATTTGCAAGGGATGTGTGCAATTTAAAAGGGGCAAATTCAACGGAGTTTAATCCCGATACAAAATATAATATAATCGATATCCTGCCATCGCAATTATCAGTAAAACAGAAAGGAGGAACAATGCGGTTAGGTGCATGGGATATGGTTATAAATGATAAGAAATCAATAGCCTTTTCTTCTTATCATAAAGGAGTAGTGTCAGAGAGACACCGGCACAGGTACGAGCTTAACAACAAATTCAGGAAAATTCTTCAAAAGAATGGTCTAAAGATAACAGCAACGACCAAAGACAATAAACTAGTCGAGATAATAGAGTGGCCAAGCAGTTTTGGTATCGCTACACAAGCTCACCCCGAACTAAAATCCAGGATAGAAGCACCATCTCCGCTATTTTTATCTTTTTTGAACGCTGCGAAGAGCAAAAGTTAGCTTTATAAGATAGAGTTTGCTTTAAGAAATATGGCAGAAGAAGAAAACGAGGAAAAGTGCGGATGCGGCTGTAATTGCGGTTGCGGATGCTCCGATTAAATAATTATTTTTTGCAATTGAAGGTTTTTTGTAGCTGTTCTTTTTTTATTAAAAGTATTTATACTGCTTCTATTCATATAAAAAAATGGAAGATAAAACGAAATATCTTTTCAGAACTGAACTTTCTAAATCGGGAATGTCTAACTCAAAGATTTCTGTATTGGAAAGCGCACTTTCAAAGTTTGGCCTTAACAGCGATAAGTTAGCCGAGGATATAACTCTTTATGGAAGAAATTTAGAAAATCCTTACAAAAAATCATTTTATGAAAAGGCAGTAAATACAATTAGCCAGTATTACTACACAGATACTATATTTTACCTGTCAAACAAGCTGTTTTCTTTGGATAAAGAAAAGATCATAAATACCTTAGAAGTGTTTGGAAAGGATTACCTTTCATTTTATATCAATTTCATAGATTTAAGTTACAAGCGTTCCAAGGGTATAGACTTTATAGACAAGCTGTTTTCTCTTGATAAATTAAATGAGAGTTCTGTAAAGGATTTGATGAGGGAAGACATAAAAAATAAAGATATAAGGGAGCTTATACCAAAGGAAATTTTCTCTAGTCTTTATTAATTTTATTCTGGTTTTTTAGGTATACATTTCTTACTTTGAGCATGTGCTTGCAGGGCATGCCGTAGTATTGGAAGGATTCGCATGTACAGCTACCATTTATCAGATACATTGAAGCAGGCAAGTATTCTACTTCTACTTTATGGAAATAACCTTTTCTTGATTCACTTTCTGAGTACGCTGAAATCATGACCTCTCTTCCTTTAACGTCTAATCCATAAATTCTGGTTTTCTTATCAGATGATGTTATAAGCGGTTTTCCAAGTATCTCTTCTAACTTATACGTTCTTCTGTTTGATTCTGTCATTTAGTATTAGAAGGTTTTAAAGTTTAAATATCTAAAATTTAATTACTTTTACGCCCATTACTTCGCTGTTCTTAAGCCCGGCCAATGCTGAATTGACATCTTCTAATTTTATGCTGGTATATACTGGTTTTATGTTCAGATTTGTAGCGAGTCTTAAATACTCTACCATGTCTTCTCTTGTGTAGGATTCAACGGAAAGTAAAGTCTTTTCATGAAATAACTGCGAGTCATAATCTATCTTTATTTCTCCGTATATGTGTATTCCGGCAACAACTACTCTACCGCCGGGTTTGATCACTGTTAAGGCATTCATTACAGGTATTGCTGACGGTGCAAAGACTATCGCATTCTCTATGTTTTTATCTTTTAAATTTTCGTATACCTCACCGTTCTTTGGCGAAAAAGTGAAATCTGCTCCAAGTTCACTGGCAAGCTTTAGATGGTTTTCGTTCCTGCTTACTACTATAACTTTATGTCCAAGTTTTTTTGCAAGCTGCAGTGTTAGATGTGCTGAGCCTCCAAATCCGAACATTGCAATTGTACTGCCGGGAGAAGCATTTGCTAGCTTGAATGAACGGTAGCCTATTGCTCCGGAACAAAGCAAAGGTGCGATTTCTTCGTCTTTTAATCCGGTAGGAAGATCAAATATAAACCTGTTATCTGCTATTATGTATTCAGAGTATCCTCCGTTTTTAGAAAAACCTGTAAATTGCTTGTTTTGGCAGAGGTTTTCCCTGCCGCTTAGGCAGTATTCACAGCTTCCGCATGAACTGTACAGCCAGGCAACTCCAACTTTCTTACCGATTTTTTGTGTACTGACTTCTTTGCCTACTTTTTCAATAGTCCCTACTACTTCATGTCCCGGAACTATATTCTCTATTTCTCCAAGCTCCCCTTCTACTACATGCAAATCTGTTCTGCACACACCGCATGCATTTACTTTTATCAGTACCTCATTTTCCTTTAATTCCGGCAATTCCAGTTCCTTTATCTTCAAGGGATTTTCTTCGATTTTTTCCGGTTTTTCAAGGAAAGCAGCCTTTGTTTTCATATACTATATATGCAATATATAAAATATAAATTGATATTTACAAAAGTTTAATATTCTAGCAGCTTGTATTAAAACTAATGACATTAACTTTTGCAGATTTTAAGGATATTGGATTTATAAGTAATCAATTAACGAGTTCTTTAATAGATAAAAACGGCAATGTACTTTGGCTTTGCTTTCCAAGGTTCGATTCTGATCCATCCATAGCTTATTTGTTAGATGAGAATAACGGAGGGGTTTTCAGAATAAGTCCTATAGAACAGTTTTCATCTTTGCATAAGTACACTGCTCCAAATGTTTTGCACACTAACTTTAAAACATCAGAAGGCAGTGCAGACATAAATGATTTTTTGATACCAGGTAAAACAATATTTGTCAGGGACATAAACTCAGAGATAAAACTGCAGCTTAACTTTAATCCTTTATTTGGTTTTCATACAATGAATTTTAATTATTCGGAGAACGATGGAAAAATAATATTTGATAGTAAGAACGGTAAAGGAAGGCTAGTTTTAGAGGTAATCGGAGAATTCAAAAAAACAGCTGACTTTACATGGGAGATAGAAAAGGGATTGACACAGGTTATACTTTCTTATTACCAGTCTGCAGAGATATACGAATTGGAGGGTAAAAACGTTTCTTCTTCTAATCTGTCAAAAGCGCTAGATTCAACTATAGATTATTGGGGGGCATACACAGAAAGAATAAAATTAAGTTTATCTAGCACGGATTTGGAGGAATTTGAACCACTTTTGAGGTCATCTATTTTTACTATACTCGGGCTTACTTACTCTCCAACTGGCAGTATAATAGCTGCGCCTACTGCTTCTTTGCCTGAAGATCCTGGTGGCAATAGAAACTGGGATTACAGATATGTTTGGGTAAGAGATTCAGCGATAATGGCCTCTGCTCTCTGCAGACTGGGTTTTTATATGGAGGGAAGGAGAGCGCTTGAATTTTTATTCAGCATGATAGATTACTCTGGTAAACCTCTTTATAATCTTTACAAGGTAGATGGCACAAAAATATACGGTGAGAGATATATTGATTCATTGAATGGCTTTATGAATTCAAAGCCTGTAAGGATAGGCAATCGGGCTACGAATCAGATACAATTGGATATAGAAGGAGAGTTCTTATATGCTGTTAAAGGTTATTTTGATTCTACACAGGATAAAGAATTTATACAAAATCATTCAAAAGCGATAGAATACGTAGCAGATTGGCTATCTGATAATTGGCAGCTTGCAGATTCTGGAATATGGGAAAAGCCTGAAGATCATGAGTATACTCATTCAAAAGTGATGATATGGGTTGCCTTAGAAAGCGCTGGAAAACTAATCTCTGTTATAGGAGGTATAGACCGATGGAATGAAACAAGGGACGAAATAAAGAGCTGGGTTATGTCAAATTGCGTAAAAGACGGCTACTTTGTGACCTTCCCAAAAAGCAATGAAGTGGATTCTACAGTACTGTCATTTCCAATTTACGGCTTTATTGAGGTTAATGATCCTATTTTTATTAAAACTCTCAAGGTTGTTGAAAAAACACTTTTTGTTAAAGGTTTCGTTTATAGGTACAATTTTGATTCAATTGGAAAAGCCAATCACGCTTTCGTTCTCTGTTCTATGTGGCTTGCTTCCGTTTACTCGCAGCTTAAAAGGAAAAATGAGGCTTTGCAGCTGCTTAAAAACGTGAAAAGCATAGTCGGGCCGAATAATCTGATTGGTGAGGATATAGACGTGCATAATAAAGTATTTACAGGTAATTTTCCGCAAGGGTTTGTACACGCCACATTTATAAATTCAATTATTGATATTTTAAGTAATAATTAATATTTTATAATTCTCTTGTCCGTTAATTTTATGTTTGCCCCTTTTCTTATAAAAATTGGCATGTCTCCAGTAGACTTAATATGGCATGGTCCTTGAAATTCGATATTACTGTTAAATTCAAGCCATTTGCCGTTTGGCAGGTAAACTTCTCTGCTGCTTTTTTCTTTCTCCAATATTGGCGCGTATAAGATGTGTTCTCCTACCATGTACTCATCATTTACATTGTAAGCGTTTTCATCTGATTCAAATTCATAAGGCAATGGCCTTATAATTGGTTCACCGTTTTTATGGGCATTGTCTGCAAGTTCCTTTATGTAATCCATAAACAAGTAACGCATATCTATCGCTTTCTTTATTTTTTCTCTTTGTTCTTCTTCTATGTCATATATTTCCTGGTCGTTTCCATCCTTATTTTTGTGATTTCTAAAAATGGGAAAGAAAGCAGCCATCTGATAATATCTTGCCAATAGCTCATGATCGCTTCTACCTACGAATCCGCCGATATCACAGCCAACATAGGGTATTCCGGAAATGCTTAGACTTAATAGTAAAGGTATCTGTATTTTCATATCTTCCCAGGATGAGACTGAATCACCAGACCATATAGCAGCATACTTCTGTATTCCTGCATATCCTGCTCTTGAAAGGATAAATCCATCTTTAACAGCATCATGGGTTGCAAGTGCCTCAAAATAAGAGTATGCATTGTGTAATTCGCTGTGCTTTATAGTTTTTTTGCCGTCAGTATGCAGTACATTGCTATCAAGAGTCTTTGTCTGGGTAAATGCTGCAGGTTCATTCATATCCAGCCATATCCCATCAATCTTGTAGTCGTTTATCCATCTCTTTACATTATCCGTCCACCATTTTCTCGTTTCTTTATTTAAGAAATCCGGGAATACAGATTTGCCTGCCCACATGTCAGCAGTGTAAATTTCACCGTTTTCAGTTTCGCAGTACTTTCCTATACCGCCAGTAAATACCT
>JAMCSP010000016.1 GCA_023378865.1 Candidatus Parvarchaeota archaeon
TGACTTCTTCTTTTACTGAACTTTTTCTTACGAAATCTGCCATATTACCTCCAATTATACAGTATTTAAGCAAATATGCATTTAAAAAGCTGTTTATTGACACAAATAGCTTTATTTAAAGAAATCCAATAAAATCGTATGATATCCGAGGAAGAAATAAAGAAGGCTGCTATAAAGAATGCAGCGATGCACAATGGGGAAGCTAGATTAGGTTCAGTAATCTCCGAAATTCTAGGAAAAGACAAACAGCTTGTAAAGGAGATGAATGATCTAAAGGCACTGGCTGAAAAAGCTGTCAATAATGTAAATTCACTGCCAAAAGAAGAAATAATGAAGCTTGCTGCAGATATGAAACTCATAAGCAGCAAGGAAAACGAGAAGGAAAAAAGGGAGCTTAAACCTTTACCTGGAACTGAAAATGGAGTAGTTCTCAGACTGCCGCCGGAACCTTCGGGATACATGCACTGGGGCCATGCTTTGTCATTTACTATAAACTACCTTTACAAGGAGATGTACAACGGCAAATTATGGCTCAGGTTTGAAGACACAAATCCTAATTTGGTAAAGGAAGAATTCGTAAAGAACTTTGAAGAAAGCATAAAATGGCTCGGCATAAAATACGATGAGAAAAAATTCATAAGCGACGACATGGAAAAAATCTATGGATTCGCAGAAAAACTTATAGAGGGAGGAAAGGCATACGGGTGCACATGCTCTTCTGATGAGATAAAGCAGAACAGAAACCTTGGAAAGGAATGCCAACACAGAAACAATTCAGTAGAAGAAAACGCTTCGCTGTGGGAAAAGGCAAAGAAAGGAAAATTTGAAACGGGAGAACTTACTTTTAGATTCAAAGGAGACATGAATGACAAAGATGCATCATTGAGGGATCCAAACATAATGCGGGTGATAAAGACTGATTATAAACCTTACAACCTATGGCCGCTTTATGACTTTGCAAGCGTTATAGAGGATGAATTGTGCGGGATAACACACATATTAAGAAGCAATGAATTCAAGGCAAGCCTGCAGACAAGACTGAGAAAAGAGCTTGGATTCCATGAGCCTTACGTAATACAGTACAGCCGGTTCAATTTTGAAGGCACATTGACTTCAAAACGCAAGGTAAGGGAGCTGATAAAGCAGGGATACATAAAGGACTGGCATGACATAAGGCTTGCTACAATTTACTCAATGAAAAGGAGAGGGATAGAACCTGAAGCAATAAGGGAATTCGTAAAGGAAGTTGGCTATTCTTCTTCAGAGCATGAATACAGCCTGGAAATGCTTTTCACATTCAACAGAAGAATAATAGATGGGCATGCAAAAAGGCTTTTCTTTGTTCCTAATCCCATTAAGTTGTTAGTCCAAGACGCAATCGAAGAGAAGGCAAGGCTTCCTTTTCACCCGTCAAATGACCTTGGTTATAGAGAAATACAGACAAACGGCAGATTCTTTGTAGATAAACAGGACGTAGCCTCCCTTGATATTGGGGAAACTTTCAGGCTCAAAGAGCTTTACAGCGTTGAAATAATGGACAAGGAAAACGACCTTATAACGTGCAGAATGCACAGCAGAGAACATGAACAGGGGGAAAAGATAATACAGTGGGTTACAGAACAGAATGTGCCTGTAAAAGTCATAAAAGTTGGAGATCTGCTGAATACTGACGGAACCTTCAACGAGAAAAGCCTTACTGAAATAGAAGGTTTTGCAGAAAAAACCATTGATGAAATAGAGGAAGGGCAGGTGGTTCAGTTTGAAAGGTTTGGATTCTGCAGACTTGACAGCAAAAACGGGAAAGAATTCATATTCGTAAGCAAATAAAGAAGGTATTTAAAAGAGTTTCAATCATATAAAAACAATGAAAAGCGGAAACATAATCATTTGGGACCTGGATTCAACACTGATAGACACAAACGCAGTATTTGAAAATGCGCAGAAGAAAGTGATAAGCAGACTTTCGGAGGAACTTAGCAAACTCTCGATAAATATAGACCCTGACTCTGAAAAGGAGATGGATGAATTAAGAGCGGTTGACTATGAAGGGATAAAGATAAGAGGACACACAGGATATGACCAACCGCGCCAGTTACCGCTCTCGCTTCTTTACATGTACCTTAAGAGGGGTGAAATATCAGAAAAGTACGCGGCTGCATGGGTTGCAAACAAGGGAATAGAATTGGCCGATGAAATAGGAAAAGAATACCTTGAAAGATTAGATGAAACCCCTAAAAAATTCGCGGGCATAGAAAAGGTTCTTGAAGAATCCATGAAAAGAAATTACAACCTGCTTCTGACAGAGTACTTTGGAAATGAGGAAAAACAGTACAAGAAGATAAGTGAAAACCAGCTAAATGTTTACTTTGACAAGATAATAGCCGCAGAAAAAAAGGACAATATGGCAATAATGTCCGCTGCTGAGTACGGAAAACTTGAAAACGGAATAAAGGACAAGGAATTCAAATTGATATTTATAGATGACAGAAGCAAATACTTGGAAATGGCAAAGGCCGCATATCCTTTCTGCACAACCGTAAACGTACTATTTGGAAATAAGGAAATATTCCGGGAAAGCTCAAGCAATGTAGACTATGCCGCAAAAACCGTTTCGGAACTAAGTGAAATACTCAAAAAGATTTAAAGCCGATATAAATAAAAAAATCCCTGCGGCCGGATTCGAACCCGCAACCTACCGGTTCCCGCAGCTGAAACTCTTCATTGCACTGAAAAACAGCACTTAGTAATTCTACAGCCGGTCGCTCTACCATTGGGCTACGCAGGGTTATTTATTCTTATGACGCAAGAAATTAATAAACCTTGCTATTAATTATTCAGGCGCCTACACTTTCCTTTACTATGTTGTCTATCTGCGATTTTATTGACTCGCTTATTTTTGCAAGCGTTCCACCGAGATTTCCCTCCAGTTTCCTGTAGTCATCTTCACACATGTAACCGTTGTATATCTGCATCCTCTGTCCAAAACGCAGGCCAACGTCAACTGCGAATGACTTTGTATCTGCTTCACAAAGGTCTTTCCCACAAACTGGACATGTTCTAGTAGCAATTTTCTGCTTGCATACATCACATATCGTAACAGTAACTTTTGCCATAATTCACCAGCGGCATTATAAATCCTTTCAGACGACGAAATGCCAGCGTCATTTTAATAATTATAACATTTTTCCTAATTTAAAGGTTAATTAAGTACTTTTAAAAGTCACGCCAACATAGGAGCCTTGCTCGGCAGTGCCCTTTGAATCAACCGGTTTATATGTAATCACGACACGGTTTTCTATTACCGATGCAGTTGGTATGCTATAGCTATAATTTCCAGGTGGATTTGAGAAAGCGATTATATCCCCGGTTCCTGTCAAACTTATGATTGAACTTTTTGTATCGCCGTTGTAAGTAACGCTCCAGCCTGTACCTGCCGGCAACCCTGCCTCCTCAAAAACGGTCTCATCCATCAATGAACTGTTTGTAAGCTGCTCCTTGTATGAATTGACAAGCTGCAAATCGTTTACACCGGACTGCACTCCCAGAAAAGTGAACGATTCGCCGTATAAACCCAGGAAAGGCCTGTTGCTCTGATCCGCAAGATAGAACGAATTTCCACCGCAGATTATAGGATGGCAGACTATGCTGCTGTTGCTTATCACTCCCGCATTTACAAGTGGAACTAAGTTTGTGCACTGTTGTGACAAATATGAGAAGGTGGGATTTGAATCCGATTTTGCAGTTATATTTACTTGATAATTGGTTTCCAGGTTTCCTTGTATACCTATAACTAGTGTTATATTATGCACGGTCTGCTGACACGGAGAAACTATAGAGAGGGAATGCAAACCGGTTAAATCGGAATAAGAACGTGAGCATGTACTTTGGCCATTAAAGTAAACACCCAGGTCTATGCTGTTATTCGAGTATTCTTGCAGGTAGAAGGTATAATTCTGTGGACTAACCGCTGAGGAAGCATTCAGTATAAGGGAAAAGGAAGAGGAGGAATTTACCACCATGCCTGAAGTGCTTATCTCATCGTATATTGGCAGCGGCAGACCGCTCATGTTTGCCGAGCCTGAAATTGCATATTTTTTTGGAAGATAAAAGTTTATATTTCCCTTCGTAGAGCTTTCCAGAAAGTACTGATTTCCGCTGGATATTCCCAATGCAGTTGGATCGCTTACATTTGCATAGCATAGATCATAATTCCCATTCAATTCCGATAGAACTGCCGAGGTCGGCGAGAATATGTAAGTATTTGAGCTAAGTATTGAATTACATGCCGGGGTATCATACATCTGAAACACAAATATTGAAGGTGAAGAAAACTGCACATTTGAAGCAGTCTGTATGGATGTGCATGCCGAGTCGGCCATGCTTACCAATGAGCTGTAATAGCTTACTGATGAGACAGGAGCGAAAAAGGCCGAGTACTCGTATACGACGAAAAACAGGATTATGGCCATCATTATCGCTATCAGTATTCCCTCTAAAAGCAAGTCCATATTAGTTTATGCTGAATTTGCACTGCAAATCATTCCCTCCATTATAACTGCATTCCTGGAACTTTATATAACCTGGATTACCATAAAGAAAAGCCATTGGATTATTGCCGCACGAGCCGGAGCATGAAGGCGGAACGACGCTTATGAATGCAGACTGATTGTTGTATGTCAATGGGGCACATGTCATTGTAGTTATGTACGCCCCCGGCTGACCGTAACCATACTTAACGGTAGTTGCATTGAAGAATGAAACGCAGGAATTTGAAAGTGCAGTTTCAGGATCCGATGACTGTATGAAATAAGACAAAGTACCTGTGGAGCCGTTTATTCCAGATGCTATTGAGCTTGCTATGGAGTTATATGCAGCTAAATCCGGAAACCAACCTGGAAAGGATGCGTTGTCTGGCCCCTCTCCGTTTGAAGGGAGGTAATTCCATACTGCCTGCGATGTTATTATTGCTGATGGTGAAAATGTTCCGATGCATACAAAATACGTATTGGAAAGCGATGAGGGGTTTGAAGGAGAGATAAGTATTGCCTCTCTTGACAGCTCATTGAGATCATTTATGCAGGAACCGCTTCCATAAAACTGGCTTAAAAAAGTGTATTTCGGCAGATCTGGGGAAACTGGCGGCAGAACGATAGAATTGCCGGTCTGCATTGCTACAAGTGTAGATGAAACGTACTGTGTGATGGATTCGGAAGAAGAGACTACCTTGTTTGCGCCGGCAGTTATTATGAAGTATGCTATCAGGGCTATTGGGATAAGAATTATTATCGAGAGCACAAACGATAGAAACTCCGAAATACCCTTATTTTTCATTCAAATAATAGCAGCTTATAAAATAAATCCTATTTGTTCGCGCTTCTCATTGCCCATTTGAACTTTCTAGGGTCTTTTTTCATCAGGGTATATTCCCTGCACCTTCTGCTGCAGAAATTGTAAACTGTTCCGTCTACTTTGGCGTAAACGATTCCCTTTCCCTTTTTTATTTCCTCTCCGCAAAAACTGCATTTCATATCTATCTTATCGGCATTGCCTCCATTTCAGTTTCCTTAAGCATCAATATATCTCCTACAATTACTGGCCCGCGCACATTCCTGCGTATTATCTTGTCTTTATCCATACCTGCAAGTACCTTACAACGTACTTGAGTAACCTCTCCAGCCACTCCATGCCTCCCCACTATTTCTATAACTTCAGCAGGATACGCATCTAAAAAGCGCTGTTCTGTGTTATTCCCCTTGTTTTCTGGACTTTTGTTCTGCTGCTTTTTCATAAGTTCTTAATTTTTCCGATAAGGTCTTCCATTGCGTGTGCTTCTTCACCTGGATTTACTATTGCAACCGCAGAAGTGCCTATGCCCATACCGCAGGCCTTTCCAAGCTCTACTTTACTGCTTACTGCAACGCATGGAACATTCTTGTCCTTTGAAAGAAGAGGGATATGCATTATTATTTCCTTAGGAGAAACGTCTGAAGCATACACTACAAGCTTCGCCTGCCCCCTTTCTAATATTTTCGTAACTTCGTTTATTCCCTTTTTAGTAACTCCGCCTTTTGCTCTTATCTTTTCCAAGACGGAAAAAACCTGACTATCCAATCCTTTAGCTTCATCTACCATATATCAGCTTACCTCCAATTATTATAGCTTTATATGTAGATTAGTATTTATAAAGTTAACCGTTTCCATTTGGCTGAAAATAACAACGGATGAACTTTTTTGAAAAACTTCCATTATGTGATAAAGTTAAAAAAAGCTTAAATACTCGTGAAAGTTCTTAATAGAGATATGCAAAAGGCGAGAATAAAATTGACTTCAACGGATTCGGAAAAACTTGAATCAGTATGCAATGATATAATAGACATATCAAAGAAACTCGGAACTGCAATTACAGGCCCAATACCTTTCCCTACTAAAAAGCTAAAGGTTACCACAAGAAGGGCTCCTAATGGAGCAGGAAGGGAAAGCTACGAAACTTGGGAATTAAGATTACACAAGAGGGTAATAGACATGCAGGCTGACCCAAAAGCACTGCATTTGATAATGAAAACAACCGTTCCAAAGGAAGTAAACATAGAAATGGAAATAAAGGAATGATCTTTCCTTTATTCAAAACATGAATGCCGTTTCTGCATGATAATTGAACGCAAACTACCTGCTACGATAGTCTATGAAAACAAAACCGCAATTGCGTTTCTTGATAAAACCCTGTATCGCTGGTTTGAACCAAAAAAAGAAAGATGGTAAACCTACTGAAATGAATTCCGGTATTTTGAAGAAGTTGAAGGCTGAATTCAAAAACATGCAGTAAATATGCGTATATAAAATTAAACTTATAACCTACAATACTTTACTATTATAATGGATCAGACAAGGGAAAACGGACAGAAACTGCTTATAGCGGCTTTTGTTCTTATCATTATATTTACGATTATAACGATACTTATATCTCAAAATGAAAAAATAGGTTTTGTAGCGGCTGTTTCGGCTGTCGCAATTGCCCTTGAGACTTTTCATTTCGATTCCAATTTCGGTATACTTCTGCTTTTCTTTTCGCTTTTCCTAGGTGTTTTTGCGGTTTACCTTTTGGAATTTTTGATATCGTTTATAAGAAGTGAGTTTGGAGGTGTGATTTATATGGCAAAGGGTCTTAGGTTCAGAAACCACTACATAATATGCGGCGGCGGAAGAATAGGTGAAAGGGTGGGCAGCCTTTTAAGGGAAAAAGGTAAAAAAGTGCTCGTGATAGAAAACGACGATGTAAGGGCAATGGAGCTTAAAAAACTCGGGTTCAACGTCATAAAGGAAAATGCGCTGGATGAAAGGGCATTCAAGATGGCCAACGCAAGCAAAGCAATTGGAGTCTTTGCAGCTCTTGGCCAGGATGTCGACAACTTTATCGTAGTGCTAAATGCCAAAGAAGCAAACAAGAGCATGAAGGTAATAACAAGGTGCAACCTGCTTAAGAACGTGAACAAATTCAAGGAATTGGGAGCGGATGAAGTAGTGCTGCCTGAGATAGTGGGCGCGGACAGGATGGTTTACCTTTCCGATAAGCATGAAAAACAATGATTATTTTGCCAAGTTTTCAATATTGGTTGAAAGATATCCCATAGAGATATTCACGTTTGAATTGCTTATAGCCATAATACTGAATCCCTCGGTAAGAATAGCAGCGCTGCTTTTTTTCGGAGTTACAGTAACGGCGGTCTTTTCCGAAGGATTGAAGCTTTTCTTCAAGGAAAAAAGACCGGAAGAGGCACTTAAAAGGAATTTCTACAAGAGAACTTTTAGATTAAACAGAAGGAGCTTTCCTTCAAGCCATTCCGCCATTGCCGCGTTTTTCTTTACGGCTTTCTACAACACGGTTCTTTTCTGGCCCTTTCTTGTATTTGGAGTTCTGGTAATGTACAGCAGGCTATACATAAAGTCACACTACAAAAGGGATGTAATAGCAGGAGCCGTAATAGGCATAGTTATGGGAATTGCATTCCTTTGGATTACGGCGCATTTAAGAATATAAGCAGGAAAAGTTTAATAAAAGAAAAGAATATCATAGATATGCTGCGATATTGCTTTTTTATACACATTATATATTGAAGTATCAAGGGGAAGGGGAAAATGAAAAATGAGATTGATGAGGTCATAAGTTCTTTCGTAAACAAGAGATTAAGCGATAAAATAAAGGAGGTTCTTACAACGAACAAAAACGCCATAATACTTGACTTCAACGACGTTGACCAGTTCTCTCCGGAATTAGGGGATTACCTGCTTAAAAATCCGGAAGAAGCATTGGAGACAATAAAATACTTCATAAATGAGACTTCAATCCCCCATAAAGACTTAGACATTGAGGTAAGGATAAAAAACCTACCTAAAAATGCACAATTACTCATTAGAGAGATAAGGAGCAAGCACATAGGGCTTTTCATACAGGTACAAGGCTTAATAAAGACGGCAGCCAGCGTAAAGCCAGTTGCCAGTGCAATTGACTTCGAATGCCAGAGCTGTGGACACATAACGAGGGTAGAGCAGAAAGAAATGACCCAGAGAGCACCCTCGGTATGCACAAACTGCGGCAAGAAGGGAAGGTTCAAGGTAGTAAAGAAATATCTTGTTGACACACAGAGGATAATGCTTGAAGAAGCACCTGAAGATCTGGAGGGGGGAGAGCAGCCTGAACACATAAATGTTGTATTGAAAAAAGATTTAGTTGATCCGAAATTCGAGAGGAATATAATCCCTGGAAACAAAGTAGTTGTCTCGGGAATAATAAACGAAAGCGCAATTTATTATCCTAGTGGTAAAAAATCAAACACATCTGATACTTTCATACTTGCATCATATGTTGAAGCAGTAGAACAAGGGTATGAAGACATTATAGTTACAAAGGAAGAAGAGATGGCAATTAAGGAGCTGGCGAACGATAAAATGATCTACACAAAGTTCAAAGACTCAATAGCTCCGAACATATTCGGGCATGATGACATAAAGGAAGCAATAGTGATGCAGCTTTTTGGAGGAGTAAGGAAGGCCGCTCTTTCCGGAAACAGTGTGATAAGGGGCGACATTCATATTTTATTGGTCGGAGATCCAGGGACTTCAAAGAGCTCTCTTTTGAAATACGTAACGGGGATAGCCCCTAAAGCAAGGTATGTTGTAGGTATGGGATCAAGTGCAGCGGGTTTGACCGCAACTATAATAAAAGATGAAGCTACAAGAAGCTACATACTTGAGGCGGGAGCGCTTCCTCTTACAAACAAGGGATTACTGATGATAGACGAGCTTGACAAGATGAACAAGGACGACAGAGTTGCAATGCATGAGGCACTTGAACAGCAAAGCATTAGCATCTCAAAAGCCAACATACACGCAACGCTTACAGCACAGACAAGCGTGCTTGCGGCTGCAAATCCAAAGCTTGGAAGATTCAACCCATTTGATGTAATATCCTCGCAGATTGAACTTCCCCCCACATTAATAAACCGTTTCGACCTGATATTCATACTGAAGGACAGGCCGGACAAAGAAACCGATACTTTAATTGCACAGAGAATACTTGAAGCCAATAGGGACATAAACAAAAATAAACCGGAAATACCACCAAACATAATGAAGAAATACATTGCATATGCGAAGCAGAACATTAAGCCTAAAATGTCCGTGGATGCAATGAAGGTTATACAGGATTTCTATCTTAAGATAAGGTCACAGTATTCAACGGAAGGTGAGGAAGTAAAGCCAATACCCATATCTGCAAGGCAGTTGGAAGCCGTTGTAAGACTGACCGAAGCAAGCGCAAAGGTTAGACTGTCAGAGTATGCAACCGTAGAGGATGCAAAGCGCGCAATAGATTTGATGATGGCATACCTTGGAGATGTTGGAATAGACAGCAGCACTGGGCAGTTTGACATAGACAGGATAACGACCGGCATATCATCCTCGCAAAGAAATACTGTTTTAACAATAAAATCAATGATAAAAAGCGAGATAGATTCAATGCCGATGGGCAGTTCGGTTCAGCTTTCAAAGATTTATGAGGATGCGGAAAAGGCAGGAATAGAACAGGACAAAGTCGATTCCGCGATATCAGTACTGAAAAGGGAGGGAGAAATATTTGAACCTAAACCATCGTTCATAAAACTGCTTTGATATGGACTATACTTATTTTATGCTGCCGTTGAATGTCATTAAGGAAGGAGAAAAGGGAAGTGACAGCAGCGGGAGCTTCATAACCTTTAAATCCGTAAAGATATACCGGATGCATTTAATTGGATCAATAGCCGCAATTGAAATAAACCAGGAAACGAAAGGCGGTTACTTGATACTTGACGACACATTCTCTAGCATACTTGTCCATTTTCAAAGCAGCATGTTCAGGGACATAGACAAATTCAAGAAAGGGGATCTTGTTGAAGTTCTTGGAGATATAGACACATACAATGACACCGTAACGCTTTCATTGGGCAACATCAAATTGATAGATTTAAGCAGGTACTCATTTAACAAAATAGAAAGCATAAAAAACATGCAGCTCATTAAGTAGACATGGAATACGATGAACTTGTAAACAACATACTGAAAGAGAAAAAGGAAAACAAGGCCGACAGGTTCAACCCGCCGGAAGTAGACGTGCAGCAGGTGGGCCAGAAAACAATTGTCTTTCTTGACAAGCTTTCAAAGTACATAAACAGGCCGGTAAGCCACATATCCAAGTTTCTAATGCATGAACTCACTGCCCCTGGGCAGATAGACGAAAGCGGAAAGGTAACCTTGGGCGGAAGGTTCTCAAGAAAGCTTGTAAATGAAAAGATAAGCCAGTACATAAAGGAATTTGTCATATGCAAGCAGTGCGGTTCGCCGGATACGCACATGGAAAAAGTGGAGAAGAACTACTTTGTTAAATGCCTTGGCTGCGGAGCGGAATACCCGGTAGGGAGGATTAAGTAATGGCATTTACAGCAAAGATACACGGAAAAGACACTTCAAGGGAAATCATAGCGGTATGCGACAGCGAAATACTTGGCAAAACTCTTGTTGACAAGGAAAGAGAGATAGAATTTACGGTATCGAAAGACTTTTACGGCAGCGAAAACTTCGAATGGGATGAGATTGCTAATTCAATAAGCAACGGCAGAAACGTAAATCTTGTAGGCAACGAGATAGTTGATCTTGCAATAAAGAACGGCTTGGTCGATTCAAAAAGCGTTATAGAAATAGAGGGCGTAAAACACGCGCAGATTTATTCTATGTAAGCAAGCTTTATAACCTTTCCTTACATAATCATATAAATATGACAGAAGTTCCACGGTTTAGATTTCCTAAAAACGATGAAATGCTTGGATACGTTACGCAGATGCTAGGTTTTGGAAGGATGTACGTCAAATGCGCAGACGACAAGATAAGGCTCTGCCAGGTCAAAGGCAGCATAAGCAGGTACCTTTGGATAAATGAGGGGGATATAGTTCTTATAAAACCTTGGCAGATAGAGCATGAAAAGAAGGCAGACATACTTTACAAATACAATAAAAACGACTGGGACTCATTGAAGGCAAGGGGCTTTCTAAAGGACAACCTTCTCAACGGAAATTAAGCCCTTGTGTTTGAGATCAAACTGGAAAAGAAGTTGTTTACTCCGTTGAACGATTGAGCGGCAGATGAATAGCTTTCATAGTAAACTTTTACCTGCAATGCTTCATCGGCCGAAAGGCACCTGTAAGGAAAATCAAATGAATAGTAACCAATTCCTCCATTTATCTCCACATTACTGCTCAGAAGGCTGTATTCAACGTTACTTACTGTTAAGATAACTTTTGTCAGATTAACCGGCTGCTCCACTCCCTTGTAAACGTTTACAATGGTTCCGGATGAAGTGCATGAAAAGCTTGCAACCGTTGCGGGCTGATTGTGAAATGAGATTATACCGCTTTCAACCAGTACCAGAAAAAGGACAAAACCGATGAATATTAAAAAGAGAGCAAAGAATGAGAGAACGTATGCGTTTTTCTTTGCTGCTGCTTTCATTAAAAGAAGATACTCTTAATGAATAAAAATGTGACAATTGCAGAGAATTATTAAATAATTATACTTTCTGGGCTATTTCTTTTACTTCATCTTCCAAGGTAGAAACTGCCTCATTGAGTATTTCCTTTATGCTTAATTGGCCCCAGCTTTCTACTTCGAATATTATCTTGTCGGTTTCTGATGTTATGCTTATTACATCCGAGCCTGCGTAGTCTTCGCATGCCTTGCAAAGTATGCATTCACTGAGTTTTCCCTTTTTTACAGAAAGACTGTCCTTCTCTCCGTCAAGTATGTCCACCGGACACAGTGAAGCTATCTTTGCCGCGCCTTTTACCTTGCTGTTTGGTATTGTTATCTTGGGATAGAAATGGTAGAAAACATGCGCGGGAGTGAACTTTGAATGCTCTGCCCCGTTGCCCCATGCGGTTTCAGCTTCTAAATCTATTGCCTCCCCGTCCTTAAGGTTTATTATCAGCATTTCTGGTATGGCAGGCACTACGTCTTTGTCTGAAGGTACTAAATCAGAAGCATGAACTGTCTTTGGACCCATCTCCTTCAACTTAAAACTAAACTTTCCCTTGCCCTTCAATTCAATAGGCGTCTTTATCGGTATTAAACCAAGTCTAGAAGCCAATATTTCATCATACATGAAACTGGTGTTTTTGTATATCGTAACGTCTTCTATCGCAAGCGTGTTTACGCCGTTTATTATCGAACGCCGCAGCGCATTTGCAAGCGAAACCTTTGTGTCTTCAAGCAAAAGCCTTGCCGTGTTTTCCTTGTTTTCAAGTATTTCTGCTTTCATATCTACATCCTTCTTCCTTTTCTTCCGCCTTTTCTTTTGCAGCCGTCATGCGGTACGGGTGTTACATTCTCTATGTTCAGAATATTAACTCCGCTCCTTTCCAATGCCTTTATGGCCGGCCTTGCTCCGGGGCCAGTTGTCTTTGAGCCTATTCCGCCCACTGCCCTTACCTTAACGTAAATATCTCTTATACCTTTAGCCGTTATTTCCTCGGCTACTTTCTTTGCAGCATCCATTGCCGCTCTTGGAGAGGAGCCTAACCTGTCTGCCTTTACCTGTGATCCGCCGCTCTTTATCGAAAATGTGTGTGCATTACTTAAGTCAGTAACGTGTATTATCGTGTTGTTCATCGTAGCGTAGATGTGCGCTATCCCTACTTTTTCTCTTTCCATAGCCTATTATTGTTTTTCCTCCTTTTTAGCTCTTACTGGATGCGTTGGTGATGATAAGGGGGATGATTCTGCAAATTCTATCTTGTCTTCCTCATCTTTCTTAACCAAATAAGAAGGACTGTCTATTATCTTTCCGTCTACAATTATGTGCCTGTGTGTTATTACCTGCCTTGCTTCCCTTATGCTTCTTGCCATTTCTTTTTTCAATACAAATGTCTGCAGTCTTCTATCCATTAAGTTTTCCAGGTTCAGTTCAAGAACGTCATCAACTGTTGCACTGCTGCTTACCAATCCTCTTTTACTTAGAGTGGCTATAAATTCCTTTTCCTCTTCCTGGCCCAGGTTCAAAGCCTTCAAACCTACAAGCTCCCTTGCCCTAAGCCTTATGTTTCTAAGCCTGGATTCTACCTTCCAAAGCTCTTTCTTGTTCTTGAAGCCGTATTTATTCCTTAATACTTTATCTCTTTCTATCCTTGGCTTGTCCCATATTCTCAACGGTGACCTGTATTTCTTTGACGGCCTTTTTGCTGTTCCCATAATTTACTTTTTAGCTCCAGCCTGTGGCTGCTCTTTCTTCTTTATAACGCCAAGTGAACTGCCGACCCTTCCGTGGAAGTTAGCTCCCCTAGACCTGACTTTCTGGCCCCTCATCTTATAGTTGAAGGAATGCCTGTAACCTCTGTATGACCTGCTTGTCTTTATCTTCTGTATCTGCAACGTTGTCTTTGACCTTAATTCATTGCTTAAAACATGATAGTCCAAACCGGTTGTTTCATCCCTTCTCCAGTTGAAAAGCCAGTGTGGTATCTTGTACTTGAATGGATTAGACAAAGCTTCCTTTAATTCATTTAATTGCTTCTCGTCTAAATCCTGCAGTTTCTTTTCCTCTGGTATCTTTAAAACCTTCATTAAAGCATTAGAATATGAAAAACTTATTCCTGTTATAGACCTTAAAAGATCCCTGACTTTTTTGCTGCCATCTAGATCTGTATCGGCAATCCTTACTATCTTTCTTTCCTGCATATCTACCGCTTTTTTCTGCGGTTCCTTTGCAGGTCTATTGCTATGTTTGTTTGCTTGCATAAACGAATAAGATGCCTAATAAAGTATTTAAGCTTTTATATATAAAGTGTAGCGCCAACTTACTTTCCCTCTTTTACGAAGTACTCATAAGACGCACCAGCGATTATCTTCCGTGTTCGAAAAGGGAACGGGATTTGCCGCTGGCCTATGGGCGCTATCACCCTTATTTAGAAGGTTTTCATTTAAAAGCTTAACTTTTTATCCAGTAGATTGACAAGTGAATTTTTATGGATAACCAATGCACTGTTTTAAGTGTAATTTTAAGGTGTTAAAATGGCTAATGTAGTTGTAAACTTATTCGGTTTCTTTAAATTTGCGGGATCTTTGTTACAAAACTTTGATTTTTTAGGAAACTTGGATAGCTTATGCTATGTCTTTTCTATTTTTATAGAAGATAAATTTTCAAGTTATTTCTATGCTGTATAATCTTTGCAGAAATGAAAACAAACTCATTATTTTCTTACTTGCTGCCCCAAACTTTATCTCTGTTATAAGTAAAAACTTAGCAATATTCCATGCATTGTAAAGTAAGACCGAAAAAGCAAAATAGAACAACCCTGTTATATAGTTTGTCTACTAAAAGCCATATCAAGAGACGGACTTTTGTAGTTTAATTTGTGGTTCTATAGATACTCTTGCATTATTGGAGTATTGTTCATCTTTTGTACATACTAACGGGAACTCAAAGCTTCTTTTTAATACAAAGGGTACAACTCTGTGGGCCCCCCCATGCGATTTATATACATTTTTAGACACTTTATCATCAGAGAATTCGCAAAGTAAAGTATTTTGATGATCTATAAGCACTTCACCTTCATTAATTTTTACTTCAAAAGCACGTTTGTATTTTTCAATAAAAAGAGTATCTTTGCCAAGAGATTTACAAGACTTTTGGATTTTACATGTAGCAGAACGTTTAAGCTTTATATTCCAACTTTTATATTCATTCTGATTCGAAATAACCTCCATACATTCTGCAATAAATTTATCTCCGATCAAACATACTGGGTTTCCCATTTTACTGGACTATTTGAATTTTTCCTTCTTCTTTAAGTTCATTTATAATAAGTTGAAGCTCAAATTTAGACAAATGAAATTCTCTAGATAAATCCGATAAATAAACGGTTTTATTTTTTTGTATAAAACTTAAAATTTTAATTTTGTAACGTTTAACTAAAATTTTCTCTTTGTCTACATCTGTTAGAAGGAAGCCATCAGCTAAATTTTGTGGAATATACAAAGCCAGGCCAAGATTCATCGGGCTAGAAAGTAACATGGAGATTGATTTATTAACATCATTAAGTTCCATCTTTAATTAATTTATTTAGTTTACCTTCTGTCTCTTTGCCAAAACTTCTGAGGTCTCTAGCGAGTTGTTTCTTTTCTTCAACTGTCAAATCAAAAAGTTTACTTAATTTTACACCTAAATTAGAAGCCTTTAACATAATTATAACTAAGGCGTCTTTAACGTCTTGTGGCGCTTTGTCTACAATTGTATTAATCGTTGACGGATCATCCTTTAAATTTTTGAATATTGAATATTCATCTGGAAATTTTTCTTCAATTTCTGCCAGTGTTTCAATTGATGAAGCAGGCCCCTCAAGCATTTGTTTATAAAATTTTATTAATTCTTTTGAAAATTCTATATCTTTTTTCTCAGATTTTTTAAAAGTAGTCTTCTTAGTCATATTAATTATTATTCAATATTTATATTCAACACTAAAGAAAAATGATTGTATAAATATAAATACCTTTTGTAGCTACTAAACCAAAATTAAAACTTATCTAACTTAACATCTTTGCTAGACGTACCATTTTCCCATTTTTAGGCGGCTTGTGCTTGTATCTTCTTCCCTCAGCCCAAAAACATTCCGTATAGTAGCTAATTTATGGTCATTTAGATAATTGAATTGATATGTTCAATAAACTTCTTTATAGCTTCGTTTTCATGTCCTGTTGTATAAGCAATTCTTTTGCCTCTAAAACTTGCAAAATAAATAGACACAAGCTCCCTAAGTCCACGTATTACGTTGTATTCTCTAGTATTATTTGGAAAAGGTATCATTTTTCATTAAGTTGTTTCAATATTACCACAGCTCTATCTGACAAATAATGTCTATTATGTATTTTAGGAGTAGATAAGACTACAAAATGATACGGAAAACCTGTTTTCTTTGATATTTCACTCTTGCTGTAACCTTGATTGAACAGGTCTAAAACGGTCTTTTTCTGCTCGTCCGTGTACTTATTCATTATATTTAATGGAAATTAAATAGCTTAGTATATACTTTTGTTAGTAAAAAGGCGACAATTAATTAGTACCAATTTGTTAGATTTTTTACTTCTTTTTTCGATTCTATGTCTCTTAATATTTTTCCGTTTAGATAACTTTTTAGCATATCCTTTTTATCTAATAAATTTGCAATATCACCGCCGCTTTTAAGTAAATTTTCTGCTTGCACGGAAAATTCATTTTTTAATTTAATTGCATTTTTTATTACACATATTTTTTCATTTATAGTTTTAATCTCTGCTTTTTTGTAATAATACGAATTTGAATCTAATAATCTAATTTTATTTTCCAAAAACCTTTTTAGGTCTTCCTGAGACGGCTTTTTAATTGGAATTATTTTACGAGGTTTTTTATTTACTCCTACAACATTTGCACCACATAACGTAGATAAAACATCTGAAGCAGGGCTATTTTCGTCTTGCGAATTGGCTATAATTTCTCGATTTATATTAGTGAAGTATGTTAAAGTTTTGTTGTAATACCCCAACGATTTTATACTTCTAAAAAGAAATCTAAGTTTCCCTATAGTCTGAGAGTTTATTGCTTTGCCCTCGAAGTCTACCCAATAATAAAAACGCTCTTTTTTAATATAATAATTGATTAATTCTTGTAATTCTTTTTGAGAAAGTCTTAAGGAGATTGGTACGAATATGGGTTTATTATTTTTTGTCTCTAAATTTTCGTAAGCGAAATCTACAAAAGTTTTATAGTTATTTAAGTTTATTATTTTTTCTATAGTTTTTGTCTTTTCATTATATTTAGTTATTTTTATATTTGGAATTGATAACATTAGATTAGAATAACTATAATAATTATCTAAAAAGCCTATTAATGCTTTCTTTTTTTCTGTGTTATCTATCGTTAGTGGATCAAAATTAAAAGTTAGATTTAGAACAACTGGTTTTTTTAGCCAATTCTTACATCCAAAAAATGACTTTACTTCCCAATCTTTTTCGCTAGATGAATCATATAATTTTTCGATTGTTTCGAATTTAACAGATTTTGTTGACTCAACAAAAGGAAAATTGTTTACTTCTGAATCAAATTGCGTTAAATTTTTAAAATCTATTGACTTTTCTGGTTTTTCAAAATTTATATTTCCAATATTAAATCTCTTTATATTAAACCAAGTTTTTTTATCTTCAATGACCTCTTTAATATTTATGTCTACCATACTTTTAAGTTCCCATTTTAGTTATTATCCCATCAATGATATCTGGTCTTATTCTAAATTTGGAATCTTTTGTCTTTTGTAAGGTTTCTATAACTATTTTTTTATCTATTATTTTATAACTCATGGCGCACTCATATAAAAAATTCAATGTTCTTTTTATCAATCCATTTATAATATCAGAAGAATAAAATAATGGAAATAATTTTTTAACTATATGATTATGCAAACTGTCATCGTCTATTATAGTTATAAATTTTTTACCTAAACTTAAGAAATGAAATATCAAAAATATTATTTCCGCATCTCCTTTGTCTTTTTCATTGGAGGATAAAATAGGATTTAAAATTTGTTTTATATCATAAGGTAATTTTTCTAAGTATAAATTTTTATTGTTTTCAATTTGATAGAAATTTGTAGATCTCATTATCTCTTCTTTAATTTTTGGTGGAATATGAAATTTGAACTTTTCCATGATTTTCAAAAGAAGGGAAACTTCATTTACATCATCTAAAAAGTAGATATAGAAAGTAGAATCTGCGATTACATTATCACTAATCATAAAGACTATAAAGCTCCATATATTTTTCTTTGCTAATTATACCTTTATTTAAAAGACTTTCTAATATTTGTTTTCGTATTTTAGCATTTTTAATTAAGTTATTGTAAATTTCTGAATTTTTCTCAAAATTTGGGTAACTAGTATAAACTAAAAATAAAAATTCGTCTGTAGATAAACTATCATAAATCTCTCTTAATAACTTTAGCGAAGATAACAGATATTGAAATTTCTCGTTGTCTTTATTTTTGTCTATTAACTCTTTATAATATTTTTGACCTTGGGATGTCAAAGTTATTCTGCTATTACCCTCCTCTTTAAATGCACCCTCATAATAAAAAGGAGTTTCTATTATTTCTTCTACTTCACTATCATACGGACCAAAATTGTGCTCATTAAAAGAGAATACCGATGCAAGTTCAGGATTTAGGATTTTTGAAAATAAAAATAATTCTTTTTGTAAATGAATATGAGTTTTTATAGAACGATTGACGCACCCAATGAGTAATAAAACATAGATCTCTTTTATTTTCTGATCAGGTATCCCATTATCGTCTCCCATTTCTTTAATTACCTCTTCTTTTGCCATATACCGTTATTATACAAATAGATATAACATTTGGGCTTTAAATTTATAATTTTAGTAATTAAGAGAAACGCCAATAATTCCTAATTCTGCTTTATCTATTATTTTAATTTCATTTTTGAAGTGCTAAAATTCACCCAGTTGTATTCATCTAATAACTTAGGCAGAGTTCTATTTGTCTCTCTGAATATCTCTTCTCTTTTATGTTCTTTTAGCATGTCCACAGCTATCCCCTGCATAGTCTCCATAAATCGGAGATAACCTTTTGCATTTGGGTAACAACCGTAATACTCACATATCCCATTATCCCACATAACAAATAGATTTGGATTTATCGCATGCATAACCTTAGAAACGCCAGTTGACTTAAGCTGTATACTTTTACCCATAGGAGTTTTAAGCTCTAATTTAGACAAAGTTCCAAATATACGCTCGGTACTTTCTAGAGTTTCTTGCTTAGTATTAAAGTCTTCTAAAAAAACGTTCTCTAAAGAATTAAATGTGGCTTTTAAAGAAATTATAGCCTTCTTGATTTCTTCTTTATTCCTGTGTATAGGAACTCTAGTATTCCACTTACTTAAAAATTCTATTACGTTATCTAGGTTTTGCCAAGGATCCTTATTTAGGATTAATTCATATGCTTTGTCAAAATTGGCTGATTCATTGTTATGTATCTTAAGTAAGTCATTATAAGAAACACTAAAATTTAGCCTTGTCTCCATAAAATAATCTCTTAATAGTTGCTAATCGGTGGTTACTTAAATAATTGAAATTACTTTTTCCTAACATAGCTTTCATAGCATTATCTTTATCGGAAGGCAGATAAAGTATCCATTTCTCATTTAATTTTACTAACCTTAAACCTAAACTCTGCTTGATTATCCTACAAGTATTCAATTGTGCCTTTTTTGGAAAGAAATAACCTTTTTCGATTACTTCTGCAACTATCCTTTCGACAGATCCGCTTATCCTACTGTTAGAATTGTGTATATCTGCTGTCCAGTAACATATCTTAGAATAAGGCAAGTTCAACAGTCCAGAAACTTCCCTTTTAGTCATTCCAGACCTCGCCATTTTCCTTGCTTTTTTCTTAATTTTACTGATATTCCAGCCTGTCTTTGCCAAGTATTTATCCCCCTGCACCAAAATACAATGGTAAAATAGCTTATTCCAAGCCTTTCTGCTATCTCTTTTCTACTTATCCCAGACTTAGCTAGGTCTATTGCTTTTTGCTTATCTTCTAAAGGGTGGGGCTTAAAGTAAGGATGGCTGCCAAAATTAGTCCATCTTCTTACCGTTGTGTTTCCAACCCTAAAATCTCTGCGATTTTGATTTTTTTGTAGCCTTGCCTGTACATGTCTACTGCTTTTTCATGTAACTCTCTTGGATAACCGCCTAATGGAACTAGCTTAGTGCTATTTTCATCCATAAATTTAATAGAAAACCTGCTTTAAAGCCAATTTCTATAACTGGCATTTTTGCATTTGGAATTAAGCTATGTTTTGCAATGGCTTTATTACGTAAACCTTAACCAGTAGCTTATCAGAAGCGTTTTATGAGTTCATTAGCAGAATTGTACTTGTTTAACTACTGTTATTCAGTAGATTGACAAGTGAATTTTTATGAGTACCTATTTCAGTATTTTTTGTATTATTTTAAGAATTAAAATCGCTAATTTAACTCAGAAATTGTATGTTTTGCTTAACTCCTAGAAGATCTTTGTTACAAAACTTTGATTTTTTAGGAAACTTGGATAGCTTATAGTTATAAAAACAAGTAAACTTTAATGAAGATTGCATTGATTCTAAAAAGATGTGATTACATATCACTGAATGTTAATATTACGCTGTTTATCTTGTTCTATGCAAGAAGTAATGAAAAGTTGGAAAATTATAATTCGAATAGTATTTATAGCAAAGGTCTTCACGTAATTATTGTGAGGTGACAGGATATATGATAGATGAATACGATAAAAAAAGAATAGTCAAAGCAGCAAAGAAACTTGACTCTATAATAACCATGTCAGAGGACGTCGCACACACTGTAGGCACCACTGTTAAGTTTAAGGAGTATTCTTCTAACACAGATATTAAGAGAATTGTTGGAAATTTTTATGGATTCGATTTTGAGCTAGAAGAAGGGGAAACTATGTTTGGCGGAAAGGACTTGGTAATAAAGTACAATGGGGAAGAAGTGCTTTCAATGTCTTACCAGGACTTTGGCTCATATGGTTTGACGTCCAGCGGCCCTTACTTTGACGGGAGGGTCCTGTCATACAAGCCGGGTGAGTGGGAGAAAAAATTTGACGCGCTGATCAGAAACAAAAAAGAGAGAATAATAAAGTATGGTCTAAAAAAGGAGGACAGCGATATGGACAGAAAAGCTAAAGAAATTGATGAGATAACGTCCCGCATAAACAACATGCTGCAAAAAAGATCCGATCATCTTACAGGTATAGACGAATTTATTGAAGACACACTGTACGGTAAGATAAAAGGTTTTTACCTTGAGTTGGCGTACAAACAACTTTTGCCATATCTGAAATAAGTAAAAACGGAATTTTTATATTGCCTTTCCCAATATTTTTTAATAGAAAGTCAAAATGACAGAATAGCTTAGCTATAATGATTATTCTATGTACTCTTCCACTGTGACATTTCTTTCCTTGTATATATTTTTATAAAGATTTAGGAAAAAATCAACAAATTCCTTTTTATGGGCCTTGGGATTGCTGCATGTTAGATTTATTCTTTCCATTTTTCCCCTGCTGGCATAAGTGTTGGTTGTTATGAACATATTCTCAAGATTCCCGCTTAACGGAAAGAATAACTTGTTTAGATACCTGCTTATTTTTGACTGTTTAAGGTAGATGAACCCAAACTCCGCACCGGTATTAACAAAGCCGAGCCTTGCATATTTTAAGTTGGATTCTTCCGCTGCCTTTTCCACCATTCTGCTTACTTCATCAAATTCAACCCTGTCCTTAAGCTTAACCTCAAAGGAATAATCTTTATTTTTATAAGAAAACGCATTGTAATCTGAGAGCCTGTCTTTTTTACGTTTATCCGCCAGCAAAGAGTAAAGCCTTGACTTCATTTGCTTTCTTGATTCATTTTCTAGTTCCATTTAGATTAATGACTTTGTTACCTATTTAAAGTTTATTTGTTTTTGGAGTCTCTGAAGTTAAAATATAGTTAGAAAATACATAGGCAATTATTAAAATTTTAAATATGCAAAAAGTTACTTAGCACTATGTTTTCAAACATTAAGAATGGATGGGCCATGGGAAAAGCCACCAGGAAGCTTGTCTTCAAGGACAAAAAGCTGATGGTATTTCCGATTATATCTGGTTTGGCCGTTATCGCTGAAATATTAGCGATACTGCTACCCTCAGCTATTTTCTTGATGAATTACCAAAACTCGCTTTATTATTACATCCCCATTTTGATACTTTTCTATTTTGTTGTGACATTCACAAGCACTTACATAATAATGGCCATGTTCATTGGCTTTAGAGCCTTCTCAAACGGCAAGGAAATGGGGTTTAAGGAGGCATTCAAAGAGGTAAAACCATACAGCAAACTCATAGCAGAATGGAGCTTGTTCTATGCAGTTGTAATAGTTGGCATAAGGCTTTTGGAATCAAGGATGCGTGGGATAGCAGGCATGATATTCGGAGCTGCAGTCGCTTTTGCAATAGGCATAGCAACCATATTTGTCGTTCCAGTGATACTAGACAAGAAGCTTGGCCCAATAAAGGCATTGAAGGAAAGCTCCTCCTTTATAATAAAGAACTTTGGAAAGACTTTCGGAGGATTAGCATACACAGATTTGTACGGATTTGCGATAATATTGTCGGGGGTGATAGCTTTTATAGCCGGCTTATTTTTGATATCTATAAATGTGATTATTGGCGTTGAAGTAATTCTTTTGGGAGTTGGGGTTATAGCGATCGGTGCAATCATAACATCAATGCTTTCGAACATATTCAGGCTGATAATGTTTGATTTTGTGAATTACGGCAAAGTACCCGAAGGCTTCACGGCGGACATGCTTAAGAATGCGGTAAAACAGAAGAGAAAAGCGCAGATATAAGCTTATTGAATTTAAAGTCTACTGGGTAAAAACAAGATCTAATACTGGTTTTTGCTGGCCAGTGTCTTTGAAATAGCCTTGTTTATTGGCTTGTAAATGTCGTCTGCACACTTGCAGTCCATGCATTTGCACATTTCAAGGTAAAGCTCTTTGGTCTTTGCAAACAGCTCCTTCTGATCTATAGAAGGATTGCTGCTTTTTATCGAGTACTCTATCTTATTGAAAAGAACTTCATACATTGAACTACTCGAATTTACAGAACCGTTCTTTTCATCCATCTTAAGAATTTTGTCTAGGAAACCCATATTACCAGTTAATTTAATATAGTCTTTTGTCATATAAAAAGCTAATTTTTACGGTTTTCCGCAGTCATCTGCGTGTAAAGCTGGTATATTGGCTCAAGTTCCTTTTCTGAAACCCTGTAAAGTTTTCTGAGAACATAGAATACGCCCTTGCTTTCCTCCTTTATGTTGTTGAATATGGAATAATAGGCAAGCTTTCCCTTCTTTGTCAATCCTGTTCCCATCATCCCTTTTTTGATGTATCCCTTGCTTTCAAGGCTGCTTATTATCTTTGAGCTTATGCCCTTTTCCTTTTCTATTTCCTCGCTTTCTCCTATTTCATCCTTCAAAAGCTGGTATGTTACATAGCCTATCTTCTTAGCCTTTGATTCGCTTGTGCTGCTTCCCCCAAAGGAAAGCAATCCTATTTTTTCATCATCGTTTAGATCCTGCAATTCCTCTATGTATTTGTCTATCTTCTCGTTTTCCTGCTTTAGCTTTAACTGCTCATACAAGGTAAAGCCCAAGGTTATGAAGTCTATCCCTATTGCGTCGTATAATCCATGCAAGCCATAAGCCAGGTAAGCCATGGCATTTCCTGCAGAGAATGCGCCAGCTATGGTGGCATAGTATTTTCCGTAGCCTTTGCTTTTGCCTTCCTTACCTAATATCCTCTCCAGCTCTGATTTCCTCATCTTCTCCCCCCTTCATATCAATTCTACAAAGATAAAATATTAAAGCCATTTGCAAATATTACGAAAGTATTATCTGCATGCAGATTGATACGACTAAGGAATGAGAACTCCTTGAAAATGATTTTTATAAGCTTCTGCAGCCTTAATTTTTCATGCCTGTAAAAATTGGAGTAGTCATAATGGCTTACGGCACCCCTGAAAAGGAAAAGGACGTTGAGCCTTACCTAAAAGACATATTCAAAGGGAGGGAAGTACCTAAGCAAATACTGCAAAAAACCATTGAAAGATACAGAAAAATAGGGTTTTCGCCCCTTAACGAGATTACTTTAAGACAAGCAGTACTTTTGCAGGAAGAGCTTTCAAGGAGAGGATTCAACGTTGCAGTTACTGTTGGAATGAAGCACTGGAAGCCTAAGATAAAAACGGCAATTGAAACGCTGAAAGGAAGCAATATAAACTTGCTGGTAGGGATTTTAATGCACCCCTTTTCCTCTGTCATGGGAAGCGAAGAATACGAAGAGGTTTTCAATGAAAGCTCAGATGGAATGAAAAGAATCTTTATAGACCGCTGGTATGACTATGAAAAGCTATACGATGCATGGAATCAAAACATGAAGGAAGCAATTGATTCATTCAACGGCAGTGAATTCTACACCATTTTTACATCTCATGGCTTGCCTTCAAGCACAGAGGATACAGAGTATAAAAAGGAACTAGAGGAGTTTTCGGCAAAGCTTGCAGATAAAGCAGGGATAAAGGACTTTTGTCTTGCATATCAAAATGGAGAGCATAAAGACTGGTACAAACCGGAAGTTAATGAAAAGCTTGAAGAATTAAAAGGGAAAGGCGTTAAAAACGTGCTTATCGTTCCTATAGGTTACATTTCAGAAAGCCTTGAAACTCTTTATGACATAGGTATAGAGTATAAAGAAACTGCCTCTAAACTAGGTATAAACCTGCATAGGGCAAAATGCCTTGACTATTCTCCGCTGCTCATATCTGCAATTTCCGATGTTATAGCAGACAGGATAGATAAAAACTTATAGTATGTCCGTTAGATAATAACAATGAAATATGCAGCTATTGTGTATTCGCATAAAAACATTGACAGTAACGAGCTTTACAATTATGACATACCAGAATCAATACTTGAGAAGAAAAAGAACCTTGAATATGTAATGCTTAGAACCTGCAATAGAATAGAGCTTTACATAAGCTCTGACAATGCTGAGGGAGATGCCAAATCACTGCTTAAAGAACTATGCAACCGCAATCCAAAGTATGAAATAGGTAGGATTTACACAGGAAAGGAAGCTGTAAAGCATGCATTCTACGTTGCTGCCGGGCTTGACTCCATTGTATTGGGAGAAAATGAGATATTGGGACAGGTAAAATCTGCTTATACAGATTACATAAACAACGGAAAGGCGGGCACAAAGCTGGAAAGGCTTTTCAAGAGTGCAGTAAAGACTGGAAAAGTAGTAAGAAATGACACCGCAATAAATAAGGGGAAAACTGGGATTTACTCTCTTGCAATAGATTACATGAACAAAAATTACGATGGGGAAGAGATAGCCATTATTGGATCTGGGGAGGAAGCCAGAAGGTTCCTCAAAGGATTTTCAACAAAAAGAAACTTGAAAGGAAAGGTTTTCAGCAGGGAAATAGAGCATGCAAAAAAGCTTGCCGTTCAATATGGGATGGACTACGGAACTTTTGATATCAATGAAATAGGAAAATACAAAACACTGTTCTGTGCGTATAGAAGCACGGAAAAATTTGAATCGGAAGAGGCAAAGCTTATAGTTGACATATCGGTTCCGCACGTATTTGAAGGCAAAAATGTATTGCATATAGAAGAGCTTGCATCGCAGGCTGAAAAGACCTTAAATAGAAGAAAAGAAGCCGCCAAGCTGGCAGAGCAGATAACTCTTTCCAGAGTGGATGATTTTATAGATATTTACGGGGAATAGCACAAAGTTTTTGGTATAAATGAACTATTATTTAAAGGCTTAAATTTGGGTTTATTTCTTAGATATAACATGAAACTAGATGAAATAGTAAAAGAGCTGAATCAAGAGCTTGATAACATGGAAAAGGATGAGAGCATAAGCAAAATAGCAGCTTATATCAATGAAAGCTGGGAGCAGAAAGCCAATTTTATGCAGTACCTTTTCAATAAATACGCAATAAAACCAAAAAACTCTCAAGGAAAAAATCCGATGAGGAAGTACTTTTATGGTGCTGCAGCCGTAACCGTTGGTTTTGCTGTTACAAGCTATGCCTTCCTCAAAACTCCGCCGATTGATAATGCTATTTCAGTGTTTTTAGTTGGATACATCTCTTTGTTGGCTGCAGCTGAAATTGGAAAAAACAAAGCGGCCAAATTTATAAACAGTTCTTTAGATTATGCTTTAAAAAATGGAAACTTTAAAGAAGACCTTTTGGATTTTTACAAAAACCTTAAAAATTAAACCTTCGCTTCTTTTATCTGCTTCAAAGCTTCTTCCTTTCCCTTAAAGCCGTGGAACTTCATGAACTTTCCTTTTTCTAGTTCCTTGTAATGTTCAAAGAAGTGCTTTAGCTTGTTTTTCTGATATTCTGGCAGATCTGCCTCTGTCTTTATCATTGAAGAAGCTGGATCAACCTTGTCTACTGGAACTGCTATAACCTTATTGTCTTCTCCCTCTTCATCGCTCATCTCTGCTATCCCTATTGCCCTGCATTTCACGACTATTCCAGGGTTTATTGGAACCGAGGAGAAAACTAAAACATCTAAAGGATCTCCGTCCTTTCCTTCGGTCTGCAAAATAAAACCATAATTGGCAGGATAAACCATAGATGTGAAAAGTACTCTGTCTAACACTATTGTTTCCAAGTCTTCCTTGTATTCATATTTGCAATTGCTGCCCATTGGTATCTCTACCATCGCATAGAACGTTTCTGGAAAATCATCAGTTTGTTTTACTTCCATAAGGAAATAAGATAATTACAATTGTATTTATACTTATCTTTCAATAAAGCAGTTCTTTTTGATTTCAAAATCTTTTTAAAAATCAAAAAATGTTAAATAGGTTGTGCATGTTTTAATTTGAGTATAGCCCCGTAGTCTAGCGGCAAGGACAGCAGGCTCTGGACCTGCAAACACCGGTTCAAATCCGATCGGGGCTACTTTTTGTAAGGGATAATGCTATCTGCTAGAAATGGGACTTATCTACTAGAATATAAAAAAAGTAATAGCCAATACTCAAATTTTTAGGGCCAGTTTATTTTAAGTGCCTATTTTTTATTAACTTGGGATTATATTTAATTATAGAAGACTTTAATTTCAATAAATGGAAAACAAAAGGGATGAAGCAATCAAGACAATAGAACAAAAACTTGGTAAATTAGATTCTGATTCATATATAACCCAATTAATTGAATTAAAAAACCAATATACTGATAAATTTCTCTGCTGGCTCGCGAATGCATTATCAGTGATAAAAATAAATAAAGATACTGTAAAAAGACTTAAGTCTGTAAGAAGTTCACAAAAACATATTTTTTATGGTGCGCTGGCCGAATTGATATTTGAATATAAATTCTTTAAAGCTGGATACAATATAGAGCCTATCTTACCAAAAAGCAAACGGGGAGCGACGCCGGATTTTATTGTGACTAAAGATTCTACTAAAATAAGCATCGAGGTATCAATTACAGATTTAAATGATATAAAACCAACTGAAGATTTTGACGAAAGACTTGTTAATAAAATTTTGGACCGGGTTATAGAAAAGCAGCGTCAATCTAAAGAATTAATAATAATCCAAAATAGATCCTTTTTTAATTATATAATAAAAAAAGATGTGCTTTATCGTTGCTTAAAAATGAATTAAAGAAATATCCAGTAAAGATGTTAATCTTGTTTGGGGTTGATTTTGGTTATTATGATACTCTTCCAGAAAGTAATATAACCCAACAAAAAATAGATGCATATAAGGACATAGAAGGTGTAGAGTTTGTGAAGAAATTAAATGAGGGGGATATCGTTGAATTTTGGTTGATTTTTCATAACCACAACTTTGAGTTAGATAATAAAATAGTAAATATGTTAAACCAATAATATTATTATATCAATAATTTTTTTATTTTATTATAAATGAATTATCCAAAGAAATCAAATATTAAACCAACCACAATCATTATAATTCCAACAGGTTGATATAACCATAGATTGATATTAAGAATAAAAAAAGGCTAATGATATGTAAATTATAAATAAAACATTCTTGCGAAGAATATATAAAGCTTCCCTATTCCGGTCGCCATAGTTATTGTTGATAATAATTCAAATATAGTACAAATAATATAAAGGGGCTCTTGCCTATAAAGTTTGTAGGCTGAGCATTTATAGTTTCAGTATATCCGTCAAATATTGATGTTACACCTGAAATTACATTTGTTGTATGCTATTTGCTTGTAAGTATACCTGATTAAGATAAACCTGCTGATAAAATAAGCTAACTATAATTATAATGACAATTACTCCTATAATAAGCCGATATTTATTGAAAATTGATTTTAACAGCATATATTTGTTAAATTAATCTTTTAATAAATCTATGGAGCCTAGAAATATTGGAATAATCAGAAATCTATTAATATGGGTCGCATTGTGGTTTTTGGTAATTCATATCATAAACAATGGAATTTATTCTTCAAATCAAACTACATTTTACGCAGGACTATTATTTTTAGGGGAGGGAATAATTTCAATAATTGTAGCATATAGGGCTGATACTCTTACGAGAAAATATACACAGAAAAGTAAACGTACTAAAGAATTAAATCCCTTCGCAAGAAGACTATATAAGAAGTTTGGTGACAAAACTTTCTTTATAACCAGTTTATCTATTGTTGCTTTTATGATGGCATTTTATATAATGTATTATTACATTGTGCTTCTAAGAATGCTAATGGTAAATTTAGTCTTGCCAATTTTCATAGCAGTTATAATCGGTGATTGGATAAATGACGAAATTCATGCACATAAAATGGAGCACAGTAGTTAAGATAATTTAGTTCTAATCTTGCCCCTTAACTTAACATCCTTCCCATCGCTCAATGTTTTCCTCAGTCTGTAGTAAGTCGTCTTGGGCATCCCCAGCTTTCTCGCTTCATCAATGCTCATGCTCTTTATCCTTTCCGCAACGTCCTCTCAAATTCTAATGTGGATTTGTTTATTCCCAAGCGC
>JAMCSP010000017.1 GCA_023378865.1 Candidatus Parvarchaeota archaeon
TGGCCATCAAAAATATGAAAAAATTAATAGAATAATTAATTACATAAAATCTAAAGACAGCTCCTACACTTCTATAGACTTAATGCCCCTAAACAGCAATTACGTAGAAAACCTATATAAAAAATACTCAAATTACTCCGAATTGAAGGAAAAAGGCATAGAAATAACAAACTACACGAGTGGAAATGAGAATTTTACTGTGGATAGCTTTAACAAATTCTTAAGCGCTATTTCAAATCCAAATAGTGAGGGTACTTTGGAACTACAGAATCTCGTAGAAATTCAAAAAATGTTAGATTATGTGTACTTCGACAAAATAACAGAGATAGAGGAAACAAAAGGGCCATTTGATGTATATGATGTTGTAACTCCTGAATTTGGCAGCAATTTCATTGGAGGTAACGGTGCGATACTTCTGCATAACACTGTAATTCAGCACCAGCTTGCGAAATGGTCTGATGCTGATGTAATAGTTTACGTGGGCTGCGGAGAAAGGGGAAATGAAATGACAGAGATACTTACGACCTTTCCAGAATTAAAGGACCCTAAGAGCGAAAAACCTTTAATGGACAGGACTATACTGATAGCAAATACTTCAAACATGCCTGTAGCAGCAAGAGAAGCAAGCATTTACACAGGAATAACGCTTGCAGAATATTACAGGGACATGGGCTACAGTGTAGCTGTAATGGCTGACAGTACTTCCAGGTGGGCCGAAGCATTAAGGGAACTTTCCGGAAGACTGGAAGAAATGCCTGGAGAGGAGGGTTATCCTGCGTACCTTGGAAGAAGAATAGGTGAATTCTATGAAAGGGCAGGCAGAGCAAGGATACTAAGCGGAAAAATAGGTGCAGCAACCTTAATAGGAGCAGTTTCTCCGCCTGGTGGAGATATATCAGAGCCCGTTTCGCAGAATACTCTCAGAGTTACCAGAGTCTTCTGGGCTTTGGACGCATCACTTGCCAATGCAAGGCATTTTCCATCAATCAACTGGCTTAATAGTTACTCGCTTTATACAGATGAACTGGATCAGTGGTATAGGAAAAACATTGCACAGGATTGGCCAGAACTCAGGGATAAATCAATGGCTACACTGCAGAAAGAAGCAGAAATAAATGAAATTGTACAGCTTGTCGGTTACGATGCCCTCCCGGAATCGGACAAACTTATATTGGATATTGCAAAAATGCTGAGAGAGGATTACCTTCAGCAGAATGCTTTCGATGAAACAGATACGTATGCATCAGTAAGTAAACAGTATAAGATGCTCAAAGTTATAAATGAAGTATTCGATGCTGAGAAAGCTGCACTTGATAGAAACGTGCCAATTGAAAAACTGCAATCCATACAGATAAAACCAAAGATAGCGAGGTTGAGATACACAAAAGAAGAAGAGATTGATGATAAATTAAAGGAAATAGAAAAAGACATAGAAGAAATGAAAAAGATGAGCATGGAGAAGTAAAATGGAAGAAATAGAATACAAAACAATTGAAAGGGTAACTAATGTTTTACTCTTTGTAAAAAGCGTAAAGAATGCGGGTTACAATGAGCAGGTTGAAATAGAGCTTGAAAACGGCAAAAAAGTAAGCGGTCAGGTCCTTGCAACGAATGAAGACGTAACCATAATACAGGTATTCGGTGAAACCACAGGAATGAACACACAAACTACAAAAGTAAGGTTTAAAGGAACCACCTTCAAAATGCCGGTCAGCGTGGACATGGTCGGTAGAGTATTTGATGGATTGGGTAGACCAAGAGATGGCGGTATACCTATCTTCAGTGATGAAAAGATGGACATAAACGGAAGCCCGATAAATCCTTATGCAAGAGAGGAGCCTTCAGAATTTGTACAAACAGGCATATCATCAATAGACTGCATGAACACGCTAGTAAGGGGCCAGAAACTTCCAATATTCTCAGGTTCTGGTCTTGCACATAATAAGCTTGCTGCACAGATAGTAAAGCAGGCAAAGATACTTGCAGAAAAACAGAACTTCTACGTAGTTTTCGGTGGTATAGGGATAAACAGTGAGGATGCAAACTTTTTCATAAACGAATTCCAAAACAGCGGCGCACTTGAAAGATCAGTGATATTTCTTAACCTCGCTGCTGAACCATCAATGGAAAGAGTCATTCTTCCAAGACTTGCATTAACAGCTGCAGAATACCTGGCATATGAAAAAAATGCACATGTAATTGTCATACTTACAGACATGACAAATTATGCAGAAGCCCTGCGTGAAATTTCTGCAGCAAGAGACGAAGTACCCGGAAGAAGAGGTTATCCTGGATACATGTACACAGACCTTGCAAGCCTTTTTGAAAGAGCTGGAAAGGTGAAGGGAAAAGAAGGATCAATAACACAGCTGCCGATACTTACAATGCCCAGCGATGATATAACTCACCCAATACCGGATTTAACAGGCTACATTACGGAAGGACAGATAGTACTTAGCAGAGCTTTGGATAAAAGCGGAATTTATCCGGGCGTTGACGTACTTCTTTCATTGTCAAGGCTTATGAACCAGGGAATTGGAAAAGATTCAACAAGAGAAGACCACAGAAACGTTTCAGATCAGTTATATGCAGCATATGCAAAAGGGAAAGAACTTAGAAGCCTGACAGAAATAGTCGGTGAAGACGCGTTAAGCAAGATAGACAAGCAGTACCTGCATTTTGCCGAAGAATTTGAAAACAGGTTCATAAAACAGGGATTCAATGAAGACAGAAGTATAAATGAGACTTTGGACCTTGGATGGGAGCTTTTAAGTAACATAGATAAAGGCGAAATGAAAAGAATAAAACCTGAATTTATAGAAAAATACGGCAAATGGAAACAATAAGAGTAACAAGAAGGGAATTGATTGAAACAAAGAGAAAGATAAAAACCGCAGACAGAGGTTTGCAGCTTCTGAAGATGAAAAGATCCTCTCTTATATTGGAATTTTTTGAGCTGGTAAAGCAGGTCCAAAGCATGAAAACAGATCTTAAAAAGGTTATGGACAGAAGCAGGGAAAGCATAGAAATAGCTGAGGCCCTAAGCGGCAGAATAACCATAGAGAGAGTGGCGCAGGAGCAAAGTGAAAAGCTTGCTAGCCTGAAGGCAAGAAATGTCATGGGTTTGCTGATACCAAATATAAATATGAATGAAACTGTTGATGTTCTCAGCAAAAGCGACAGCTTAACCATACCTACTCCTGTTTATGATGCAAAAAACATGTACTCTTCATTTCTTTCAATGCTTATAGAAATCGCCGAAAAGGAGACTGCAATGAGAAATTTACTAAATGAAATATACAAATTAAACAGAAGAACAAATTCAATAGAGAATGTGATAATGCCCAGATGGAACGCCAAAATAAAATACATAAAACAAAGTTTAGATGATATGGAAAGAGACCGATTAGTATCAATTAAATTCATAAAGAGGCTACACAGCTGATGGAATCGCTTGAAACCCTGCAGAAAATAAGAGAAATAGAGGATTTGTCTGCAAAGAAAATAGAACAGGCACAGGAGAAAGCAAGCAAATTGATAGAAGAAACAGAAAAGCAAAACGAAGAAAAAATAAAAAAGGCCGAGAAGGAGGCACGCGAAACGATTAACAGTGCAATAGATGAAGTAGAGAAGGAAACTGAAAAGCTTAGAGAAGAATCGCTAAAAGAGGCAAGCCAGAAAGCAGCTACTATAAAACCGCTTGATGAGAAGGATATGCTTAGTATATTTGAAGATGTCTTGAAGGAGGAATTTAAACTATAATGTTTCTGCCAAGTAAGATAGAAAAGATAAGATTGATACTGCCTAAAATCTATTATGATAAGGCTATTACATTACTTGGAGAACTTGGATTTTTACAGATAGAGGTACTGGAAAGCGAAAGCAAAAAGATCCTAAAAGACTTCAAAGAGATTGAATTCGACAAAATAAACAGGTATGGCCAGAAAATAAGAAGCTTGGAAAACAGTTTGATAAAACAGAAAATTATAAACATGGACATAAAAAATCTCCAGCAGGTTTTCCATGAAGCAGACAAAATAAAAATATATGAAGAAGTAAATGAAATAAAAAAAGAGGAAGAAAAGATAAATGCAAGCATTAAAGAAAGCGATTCCGTAATGAATATTGTAAACCTGATGAAAGATTTTAAACACGATTTTAAGATACTAAATGGTACAAGGATAGACTCTTTTCTAATGCAGAAAAGCAAGGATAACAATTCCTTTGTTGAATTGGTAAGAAAAGAGATGGACTGCGAATGCATAGAACTTGAAAATGCTTACATATTTACAATAGAAAAACACAACAAGGAAAAGCTTGCCAACTTGGCAAACAAAGAAGAGATAAACCTGATAAAAATACCTGAAATGAAGGGCAAAATCCCGGAAATAACAGATGTACAGCAGGCCAAAATAAAAAAAGACAGAGAAAGACTTTCAGAATTGAACAAAAAACTTGAAAAGTTGTCAAAGAAATACTATGGGCTTGTAGCCAATCTTAAAGAATATCTTGACATAGAGATAAAGAAAACTTCTGTAATCCCAAAAGTAGGCTCAACAGATTACATTACAGTAATTGAAGGATGGGTAGAAAGCAAGAAAATACCAGTACTGAATGAAAATCTAAATAAATTAACTGGAGAGCAGTTCATTCTGGAAAGGATAGAAACCAAAGAAGAAGCTCCGACAAAGATGGAGAATCCTGTTTCTTTTAAGCTCTATGAATTTTTTATAAGATTCTATTCCATACCGAAAAGCAGCGAGATTGATCCGACAATATTTTTTGGCATAGCTTTTCCAATATTCTTTGGATTAATGGTGGGGGATGCAGGTTATGGTGCAACTTTCCTGTTACTTAGCTTCTGGCTTGTACACAGGATAAAACATCCTCCTAAAAAAAGCCACATTCCCAGAAAACTTGCAAAATTTGTAAAGACCATAATAAGCAAAAACAGCTTGATGATGATAATGAAAGCAATAATACCGGGGTCTGCAATAGCGGTTGCTCTGGGAGTTATATTCAACGAGTACTTTGGATTTTCTCTTCCTTACACTCCGCTTTTTGACGTTACTAAAAGGGTTTCGACCCTGCTTCTGATTTCAGGTTGGATTGGAGTGGCAATGGTATCATTTGGATTTATATTAGGAGCTCTTAACGCTGTATACAATAAGAAAATAAAGAAAGCTATCGGCAGAGTAGGCTGGCTTTTAGTCGCATGGGGAATTGTAATAGTTGGTTTAGCTGTCCTTCACAAGGAAAGCATAGGTTTCTCTAACCTAGAAGCTGTCGGCAGTTATGCTGCAATAATAGCAGGAATTATTTTGGTGCTTAGATCAGAAGGAACGCAGTCTTTGATGGAAATCCCATCGGTGATAAGTCATATACTGTCATACACTAGGCTTGTTGGTATACTGCTTGCTTCTGTAATTCTGGCACAGGTTATAAACTTGATATTCGTTTCCAGTTTAAGCGATTCTATACCTTTTATTATAGGGGGGGTTGTAATTTTGGTGTTCGGCCAGCTGTTCAACATAGTAATTGCATTGTTTGAAGGAGGTATACAGGGAGCAAGGCTTATCTATGTAGAATTCTTTTCCAAGTTCTTTGAAGGAAACGGAAACCTATTTAGACCATTCAAAATAGAAAGAAAAAACACAGCAAATGTCTACGTTAAAAACGTAAAGAAAAATTAATAATTGCAATTATTTTGTATACATTTAATTTTATGATTAAGTTTAGAGTAATCCTACTTTTTATGATTATATAATCTAAAACCTGCCTTTATTATTAATTATATTAGCCCTGACCGGATTTGAACCGGTGTTTAGGGCTCCAAAGGCCCTCGTGCTTGGCCGCTACACTACAGGGCTATAACATACACTTATGAATACACCAAATATAAAACTTAAATATACCGAAACATAGAGATTTAAATGCTATTAGAAATATTGCTGTCTGCGATAGTTGCAGCGATTGCCACATTTATAAGCGGTAAGTTCATAATTCCTTTACTTATAAGAGCAGGGTTAGTAGCACAGGATATCAACAAAGAAAAAAGACCAATACTTCCTTCAAGCGGCGGCTTCCTTTTGATCATAGGACTGTTTGCAGGCATAATGTCGCTTATAGCTGCTTATAATTATATCATAAAAGCAGACTTCAACCCTGAAGCTCTTCTTCTTGGTTTGTCGTCAATAATAATAATTTCATTAATAGGATTCGTAGATGACTTATCTGGAGGGAAGATAAGAACCTCGATGGCTGATATAAAAAGGATGGCCAAAAATTACTCAATTTTCAATGGCGGGATAAGACAATGGCAAAAGCCGCTGCTTACCCTGATAGGGGCAGTACCCTTGATGGTCCTATTTTTTGGGAGTACAGTATATTTCCCAGGAATAGGAAACGTTATTATCAATCCTATAATATATATAGTAATTTTAATTCCTATTGCTGTTGTATTTGCATCAAATGCTTATAATATGTTAGAGGGCCTTAATGGCATTGCAATACAGATGGGTTTGGTTTTATTTGCAGCCTTCTCCATCCTTTCTTTCCATCTGCAAAATTATGATGGTTTTGCACTTTCCGCTATAATGTTCTCAGCGTTAGTTGGTTACCTGTATTACGGGAAATACCCTGCAAAGATAATACCTGGAGACAGCCTTACATACCTTATAGGCGGAGCAGTTGCAGCGGTTGCAATAATAGGAGACATGCAGCTGTTTGCAGTGTTTATTATGATACCATGGATAATAGAATTTTTCTTAAAGGCCAGAAAGAGGTTCCACGCAAGTTCATGGGGGATAATCCATAAAAATGGAACATTATCCTCACCTTATGGAAACAAAGTTTACTCTTTAACGCACCTTTTTTTAAGAAAAGAGAGGTATAAAGAATGGCAGATAGCACTTATACTTACCTTAATTGAAGTGGTTATATCTGCAGTAGGCCTTGTCATATTCTGGTAGAAATACTGGAAAGAGTTAAATTTAAACAAAATCTAATTAAAATATGGAAATAATACCGATGGGTACTACCACTGTCCAGTATGAAGGAGTTTTAGATGATCAGAAGTTCTATAATTTTCTTAGAGATCTGCTGGTCTCCGCAGGTTATTCCGTAAAGGAAACAAGTTACATACAGTTTTCTGGTACAAATTATGTCATAAAATGGATAGCTATGAAGGTAATAGACGATTACATGGCTTATAGAATCACTGTAAACCTGGATTACAGAAACATACAAGAGACGATGGCAGTGAAAGATGGCAAGCAAGTAAAGGCAAAGACCGGAACTGTACAGGTACAACTTGTTTCTGATATACTGGTAGACTATCTTAATAAGTGGACAAAGGGAGTTTCAAAACTTGTAAGGCCGATATACGACAAAATGAATGAAGAGGTAGTGACTCAGAGAAAAGCGGCTTTTGAAAGCGACGTTGAAAGCATTAAATCAACTATACAGTCCAACTTCAACCAGTGACCATGCAAAGTTTAACATCCCTAGATATATACAAATTACTTGATGAAATTGCATACATAAATGGCGGATTCATAAGAAATATAAAGAGCAAAAAAAATGAATTTTACTTTCTTATCTATAAAGGAAAAGAGTATTGGCTTAAGATAGTGCCTGGAAGCTATTTTTGCATAGTTGATGAAAAGCCAGAAGATAGCATTGATTTTGGCTTTACTTTGCTAGTCAAAAATGCGCTTAAAGGAAAAAGGTTTTCAATCGGTATGCATAACTCTGACCGAATATTGGAAATAAAAACTGACAACAATAAGCTTGTTATAGAGATGTTCTCTAAAGGGAATGTCATACTTTTGAAGGATGAAAAAATAGAAAGAGCCCTTTTCCAGCGGAAATTCGAAAGCAGGGAGATTTCCAGCGGCGGTGACTACGCGTATCCTCCTGGAAACAAAAAGTCTTTTAACGACATGTACGGGGGTTTCTATTCAATTTTAAAAGCATCCGACAGGGAAAGCATAGTAAAAAGCCTTGCAATGGACTTTTCAATGGGGGGCTATTATGCAGAAGAGGCATGTTTTCGCGCAAAGGTTGATAAATCAAAGAAGCCGAGTGAATTAACTCCGGACGAAAGTAAAATACTCAGGGAAAAATTCCTGGAAATAGTGAAAGAAAAGAAGCCAAACATAATTGACAGAAATATTCTTTCTGCAATTGAATTAAAACATATAGAAGGCCAAAAGGAATATTTTAACAGCATAAACTCTGCAGTCATAGACTTCTTTGAAAAACCTGCGGAAATAGAGCGGAAAAACCCGGTAAAAATAGAACTTAACAAAGCACAGGACAGGCTAAAAGAATATGAAGAGGATATTGAATTCATAAATTCAAATTATGAAAGAATAGAAAACGCAATAAAAATTTTAAAGTCATCTGGTAAAAGCATAGGTGAGAGAGAAAAGGAACTAGATAGTCTTGGTTTTATAATAAACGGAAAGAATATAACACCTAAGGAAAGGCAGAAAATTAACATAGACATAACACAAAGCCTGAATTATAACCTGTCCAGTTTATATCAAAAGGCAAAGAGACTTAAAAACATAGATACAGAAGCAATAACTTCGAAGACAAGGATGATAAAAAGAATAAAAGTGAAGACAGAAAACCAATGGTATTCAAAGTTTAGATATTTTATAACATCTAACGGAAAATTAACAATAATAGGAAAAGATGTAAACCAAAACGAATCACTTATAGAAAAACACGTGGAAAAGAATGATTTAATTGGCCATGCAGACGTTTTTGGCAGCCCATTCGGGGTGATAAAGGCCGATGAAAATAATGAAATAAACAGAAAAGACATGGAAGAAGCTGCTGTTATGATAGCATCTTATTCATCTGCATGGAGAGCAGGTGCTGCAAACCTTGACGTTTATTTCGTAAAGCCTGAACAGGTTACAAAGACACCTCCTTCCGGTGAGTATCTAAAGAAAGGGGCGTTTTACATAGACGGAAAACGGGACTATATCAAAAGTGCCCAATTGGGCATTTATATTTCTATAGAGATAAAGGAAGAAGCGGCAGACTTAAAAGTTACACCCTATGAACCCAGCACAACGTTTTTCCTGATAAAGCCGGGAAACAAAAAAAGAGATGAGATTATAAGAAAAATAAACAGGGCACTTTCACAGAAGTACTCGATACAGATAAATGAGGACTATATAGATAGGCTTATTCCACAGGGTAAATCTTCAATAGAGAAAATAAAGCTTATCTAATCACTTTGAGGAGTGTTCTATTATAAATTCTTCTATTGCTTTGTCTTTTGCAAGTTTGGTTATAAATCCGGCTATCTTGTTTCTATTCCTTTTCTGGGCAGTTATAACCTTGTTCAAGGCTTCCTTGTTGTTTTCAAAATCGTCAGTGAAAAGGGCTTTGTACCTCCTAAGTACTTCTATAGTTGCATTCCTTATTTCTTTGCCTCTTATTCTTCCCATTCGTTATTATAGCTGTATAAGGTATTTAAATATTTTCATTTCTGGCCCGTAATTCAAAAATACCTTTTCCGACAACACATAATAAGGGTTAATTTAAAAGTGGTTTTGTCTCATTAAAGTAATTTGATTTACTAAAAAAGACATACAACAAAGTTAAATATAAGACACTATTTAAAATTAATTGAAACATTGCCTAGGTGGCTCAGTGGCAAAGCGTCTCCTTGGTAAGGAGAAGATCGCGAGTCCGATTCTCGCCCTAGGCTTATTTTTTTATTTATACATGCAATTATTTTGCAGTGAATAGTATATATTTTGCTGGCTTCCGCTTGGCAATGTTCCATTTCCCATACAGGGATAATATGTGTTTCCATTGTAAACTATTTTAGAACTGTTAAAGAATGAATTTTCATTAGTAGTGCTGAAATTTATTATATTTGATGAAGAGGATTTAGCTATCCCTGCATATTTGACTGACCATAACACGCCTGCAGGCAAACCATGTTCTATAAAACTACTTGTGCAATTATACACAGGAGAAAATACTATTGATTGTTCACTGCCAGTAGAAAGACTCCCACTGACCACACTTGGAGTATAATTTATTAAACACCCAGTATGAAGGTATTCCAGTGTAGGATAAAGCACGGTAAAACTGTTTGAACCTGTGGAAGAAAGAAACGTAATGGCAGAAGAATTTGATTCCTTTATATTTCCGTTATAATCTACACTCCAGTTCAGTCCATACGGTATACCTGTTTCATGGAAAGTAGCAAAACCTAAATTGCATGATGAGCTTGTTGAATACTGTACTTTAAAAATTGAACCTGCGGCAACGTAGCCGGATAATGGACAGGGGTAGTATGTACTACCTCCATAACTCACAGAATTTGCAGAGAAAGAGTAGTACCCTGGTGAATTAACAAACGTTATATTGGAACTGTATAATTCAGTTTTTTCTACTCCGTTTAATAAAACCGACCATGATGATCCGGAAGGAAGCCCTGCTTCTTGAAATGTTGTATAACATGTTTCAGATTCCCCATAAAACAAAGGTAGTGATGAACCTGATGAAAGGGTACCTGTAGACTGAACAGAGTACTTGTCAACACAGCCACTTGAATTCACGGATGGCTGAGCCACTATATATGAATAACTTCCGGTGGCAGTTGTAAAAGATATAAAACTTGACGTTGATGACACATTTGAACCGTCAAAATCTACCCACCACTTTGTTCCATAAGGTAATTGAAAAGCATCAAATATGGTCGTGCATACATTATTTGAATTGCAACTGTCTTCTGTAATAGCACTGCTCCAGTTTCCTATCTGTTCTACCGATATATTTGCAGGATTTGCCGGATCATAGGTAATATTGCTATAAGGCAGTATATTTTCTGAACTGTTCTCAGGAGTCCACGCTGTAACGTTCCAGTAACTAGATACAGGAAGCGCTCCTTTAACATCCAATGCACTTATTCCTCCAGAACAAATATTTGTCCAATCAACTGCTAATTCATACTCTCCGGGGGAAACATCTTCGGTTATCGGGCCAAAATGGCCTGCCGAATTACCTTCCCATGCAGTATCACCAAATACACTCGTCCATGCACCTCCCGGTAACGGTCTGTAAAAAACAGTAGTTCCATCATTTGTAAGAATCTCAAAGCTAACACCACTAGATAGGTATACGTCAGTAACGGCTGTATACCCTTGCGTATTATAAGGTTTTCCGCAGTCTACTAACCCATTATTTAAATCGCTCAATGAATTTGGAAACGGCAACGCAACTTTTCCTATAAAAACTCCGTTTGCATAATATTCCTGCGTTTGGAAGTTAACACCTATATAGGGGGTTGCGAATGCATACGCCACTGAAAACAAGTTTCTAACCTCCGTTGGTGCAGAACTAAGGTTTCGCGTAAAAATACCATAGAGCGTGCCTTGAGCTACACCAGGCTCCTGTAATGCATTGTCAGGCAGATAATAATCTATCGTCATTTTTATACTGTATGTTGAGCCGCCAGTATAGGGACACGCATTTAACAGTGGAATAAGTAACTGCTCACCGTTTCTTACTGTAAAATCTACATTCCTGGATATAGTAGATCCATTTTGGAGAGTCATATTTATTTTATTTATAGTTATAAGATGCCCCTCCGAATTGCCTACTATTATAAATAAACCTATATTCTGAAGGCATGTCTGACTGAGTATTGGCATACCTGCAAACCCAGAATAACCGGCTGTAACATTAGCAGACGGATTAAATATTCCAAGATAATAAAGGGTAACGGCAACAATTACAATTATAAATATGGCCCAGCCATAGGTCATCATGTATTCCAATGCAGACTGTGCTTTGTGTATAACCATAATACGATTATACAGAGCAATTTATTTAATAATTGCAGCCCAGACCTATATCAACCGGAAATACGGGTATGCGAATAAAAATAGGCACAATTTCATTACTTACGTAATTATAGCTAACAATGTCTAGTTTTTTATATTATATCTTCTTCCGCAACTACCACAAAATCCCCTATGGAGATAACTGCACTGTACGGGATCTCTTCAAAGCCATTTTCATCCTTCTCGAACTGAAATGTATTAGCGTATGAGGTAGGATTCTTGACAGACAGATAAACCAGTTCTCCTGTTCTTACTTCATATATAAGATCCTGTACTATGCCTATCTTCTTTCCGCTCTTTCCTACAATGGTTTTACCGACTATTGTTCTTGCATCTATTTTTTCTCCTTTAGTTACACCTGCCATAATCAACCTCCTGATAGTTTTACTAATATTTTTATATTAATACATAATTAACTAATTCTTAACTTAAAAAGCTTTTACATTATTAAAGAATATAAAGTACCTATCGTTTTCAATATAGCCACTTTCTACCGGATTTAAGCTGCTTAAATCTATATTCGATGACTTTAAGACTGAAATTATTAAACGGCCGTTTTCAGCAGTTAAATCGAACAGCTTTTTGATTGTACTTTCACGGTCTGTTTCTTCTATATCCTGCAGAACTGTTATGCAGAAAACAATATCAAACTTTCTATCAGAAGCGAAATCCTGTATCCTTTTCTTTACAACTGAAACGTTCTTAAATCCTTTTTTAACAATCATATTAGCCATATCTGACGGCTCAATTGCGGTTATTTCATTTCTTGGCAGCAGTGATTCAAGTATGCCTGTGCCTGCACCAGCATCTAATATTCTATCACTTTCTTTCACCTTTATTTTTGACAAAATAAACTGTATCTTGTTTTCCTGCTCCCTTAAATAAAGACTTTCATAGCTTTCACCTATAGAATTGTAATAAACTATGGAGTCCATCTTAATATGATTTTGCAAAGTATGCATTTACCTTTGAATCATTTCCGCAAAATATACATTTCTTACTGATTAGTTCTTCATTTTCCAGAGGTATAAGTCTGGAAGTGGCCCCTGTTTCGTTTTTTATTTTTTCTTCGCATTCCGGAGTACCGCACCATGAAGCCTTTACTACGTATAAACTGTCTTTAACTTCTTTTACAAAACTTTCTTTTGAATCTTCTTCTTTTATCCTTTTTTTACTGTCTTCCCTGGCATTTTCAAGCATTTTTTCATGTATCTCTTCAATTTTTTCTTTTAATTTTTCTATTTCATCGAATGCAAGAGAGAACTGTTCATTGTTTATTCTTGTTTTCAAAGACAGGTTCTTTGAGTCCAATTCCCTTTTACCAATCTGTATTTTCAATGGCACGCCCTTTAGATCATATTCATTAAGCTTCCAGCCTGGAGAGTATTCCTCTCTGCTGTCAAGAAGTACTCTTATATTCATTTCTTTTAGCTTGGACTCTATCTGTTTGCAATATTCAATAACAGCGTCTTTTTCCTCTTTGATAATAGGGATAATAACACATTGATAAGGCGCAATGTGAGGAGAAAGAACTAGCCCCTTATTATCCCCGTGTACCAATAACATTACACCTATCGAACGCATTGAAATGCCCCATGAGGTTTGAAACGGGTACTGCAATTCGTTCTTTTCATCCAAAAACTTTATATCAAAAGGCTTTGAAAAATTCTGCCCAAGGTTATGCGAAGTCGCTGCCTGTGACATGAAATTATTCGGCAGAATCGCTTCTACTGTATAGGTAGTAACCGCACCAGCAAACTTTTCACTCTCGCTTTTTCTACCGGCTAATACAGGAACTGCAAGCATCTCTTCAAGGAACTGCTTGTAAAAATTCAAAATATCTCTTGCATTTTTGTCAGCTTCCTCGTTAGTTCTAAAGACACAGTGGCCTTCCTGCCACAGGTTTTCTCTTCCTCTTAAAAGCAACCTTGTCTCCTTGGTTTCCCACCTGACCATTGTATTCCACTGATTTATAAGTAAGGGTAAATCCCTGTAGCTTTTTATCCACTTTGCATAGCTATCATACATTATAGTTTCGGAGGTTGGCCTTATGGCAAGCTTTTCATCAAGTTTAGTATCTCCCCCCATTGTTACCCATGCTACCTCTGGATTAAAACCGGCTATGTGCTCCTTTTCTTTTGACAGTATACTTTCCGGTATTAAAAGCGGAAAATATGCGTTTTTTACGCCTACTGACTTAAACTTGCTGTCTAAGTAACTTACACTTCTCTCCCACATTTCATAGCCATAAGGACGATAAACTGCGAAGCCCTTTACTGCTGAGAAATCAAGCATTTCTGATTTAATGACGACTTGATTATACCATGAAATTAAATCACTTTCTTTCTTTATTTCTATCCCTTCAGCCATTAGTTTTTAATGGTGTTTTAATTAATAAATCTTACCGCCTTTACCAATAAAAACCGTAGTTGCAAAGAAAGTATAAAAACAAGTAGTTATTACTTTTATCTATATGTCAAAATATGAATTTGAAGAAATAGAAAAGAAGTGGAGAAACATATACGAAGAAAAGAAGCTTTATGAAGCTGACGCTGACGAAAATAGAGAAAAATTCTTTGTAACTGTCCCTGTTATGTATCCAGATGGAAGACTACACACAGGGCATATGTATACATGGACAAGAGCTGACATATTCGCAAGATTCCAGAGGATGAAAGGAAAGAATGTTCTGTTTCCGCAGGGCTTTCACATGACTGGCGGACCGATGGCAGGAATGTCTCTGCGTCTGAAGAATGGAGATGAAAAGGCAATAAAGATTATGAGAGACCAGGGGGCAACCGAAGAAGACATAAAAAAATTTGCAGGCAACCCTCTAGAACTAGGTTTGTTCTTTGGAAAAACGTACAAAAGTGACTTTAATTTAGTTGGAACCTCAATAGACTGGAGAAGAAATTTTATATTATCATACACTGAACAATATTCTAAATTCGTAGAATGGCAGTTTCGTAAACTAAGAGAGCTGGGATACATAACGCAGGGCAGCCATCCAGTAATATGGTGTCCAAGAGAAAATACTTCGTTGGGAGATCACGACAGGGCAGAAGGTGAAGGGGAAAGCCCAATCGAATTCACCATAATAAAATTTAAAGTCGATAATTTAATACTGCCGGCAGCGACTTTAAGGCCTGAAACAATATATGGAGTAAGCAATCTTTGGGTAAATGAGAAAGGAGAATACAGGAAAGTAAGATTTTCCAATGGTGAAGAATGGATTGTTTCTAAGGAATTCACTGAAAAATTGCCATTTCAAAAGAATGTAGCAGAGAAAATAGAGGACTTTAATATTTCAGAGCTTACTGGAAAAAACGCTTTAAACCCAATAGATAATGAAGAAGTTCCGATTCTAAATGCAGAGTTTGTGAAAACGGACAGAAATACCGGCATAGTAATGAGCGTGCCGATGCATGCTCCTTTTGATTATGTTTATTACAGCAAGAAGAAAACAGAAATAAAACTAAAGGAGCCTCGTAAGATAATAGACGTAAAAACAAACCCTGATTTGATGGAAGAAGCGATTAAACGCTTTGGAACATCAGATGAAAAAGAGCTTGAAAACGCAACTAAATACGTGTATAAAACTGAATTTAACTACGGAATATTAAATGAAAGTAATGGCCCATTAAGCGGAAAGCCGGTAAAGGAAGCAAAGGAATATGCAATTGAACTGATAAAAGAAAAAAACGCTTATGACAATTTCTATGAAACATCTGGTGAGGTTATATGCAGATGCGGTGCAAAAGGACTTATAAAACTTGTTGAAAACCAGTGGTTTATAAGGTATTCCGATAAGCAGCTTAAGGAAAAGACCATAGACTGGATCCAAAAAATGGATGTAAGGCCTGAAGAAGCAAAGGCGCAGATAATAAACGCTGTTTATAACATGGAGGATAAAGCTGCAACCAGAAACGGCGGATTAGGCACTCCTTTGCCATGGGACAAGAACTGGCTTATAGAACCGCTTAGTGACTCTACAATCTATATGGCTTATTACACATTTGCGCACATAATAAAAGAAATGAAGCCGGAAGATATAACGGACGACATATTTGATTACATACTTTTAGACAAAAAACCAGATAAAACCCCTTCAGAAAACATTGAAAAAATGAAGAGGGAGTTTGAGTACTGGTATCCATTGGATTTAAGGGTTACAGCCAAGGAATTGATAACGAACCACATTGCTTTCTTTATAATGACGCATGTGGCAATTTTCAACAAGGATAAATGGCCAAGAGGCCTGGGAATAAACGGATGGCTTACTGTAAATGGAAAGAAAATGAGCAAATCAAAGGGAAATACAATGACAATAGACTACGTAGTAAACAATTACGGAGCAGATTCTGCCAGACTGATAGCCTCGGCATCAAACGGCATGGATGATGCGGCTTGGGATCTGAATAATATAAACGGATTTAAGCAGAAGATAGAGTTCATACTTGAACTTACTGAGATAATAGATAGCTTTTCCGGAGAAAGAAAACTTGTAGACGAATTCTTGCTGTCAAAGATAAACTACCTCATAGAAAACAGTGAGAAGGAATACAACGCAATGAAATACAAAAACTCATTGAATTATTCCTTCTTTGAATTCATAGAAAACATAAAAAGCTACATAGATTATGGCGGAAACAACAAAGATACCCTGATGTATGCGATAACCGTTTTTTCAAAACTGAATCATCCTCTTTTCCCGTTCGTAACAGAAGAAATAAACAATGCCCTTAATAAAGGAGAGCTTCTGGAAAGATATCAAAGCTGGCCTGAAATCAAGGGAGATTACAAAAATGAGCTTGTAGAAAATGAATTTGAGGTGTTAAAACAGACAGTAAATGACATAAACAACCTTGTAAACCTTATAAACAAAGAACCAAAGGAAATAGTAATAGGAATAGCTGAAAAAGAAAAATTCGAAGTATACAACAAGATAGAGGAGATAACACACAGAAGCCGGGACTTAAAAGAGATAAGAAAAGAGGTGCCTGTAAATGACTTTGTGAATAAACTGCTTAAAAATCCGAAGAGACTACCAAACAAAAAACTTGACTACGAACTTGAGATGAAGATTTTCACTGAATCAAAAGACAAATTAAAAGAGATGTATAGTGCAGAAATAAAAATAGAGGAAAGCAAAGAAGACAAGGCCTTTCCCGGAAAGCCTATGCTAATAATAAAATGAGATGGACTTACCTTTCAGCAATAAGCCTTTTGACCTTAATTATAAGTTTGCTGCTTATCTTTGTATTCCATATATTCATATTCATACTGTTTTTATTCTTTCCATTCTTTAGTTTATTCAGGAGAAAAAATGGAAAAAGGAAGACTAAACAGAGGTTTTGACATTATAGGCGATATAGCCATAGTAAAATTCGATGGCAGGCTTCCAAAAAAGGAAAAGCTGAAAGCAGTAAGGGAAATCCTGAAAAGAAACAGAAATATCAAAACTGTATTTGAAAAAATAGGAGCTACCCAGGGAGAAGAAAGAGTACCAAAATTAAGAAAATTGCTTGGGGGAAAAAGCATTACTTTACACAGGGAAAACGGCTGTTCATTTTATGTAGACGTAAAGAAGGTATACTTTTCGCCGAGAATGGGAAGCGAAAGACTTAGAATCATAGAAAAGGTAAAAAAAAGTGAAAAGGTACTTGATATGTTCTGCGGCGTCGGCCCATTCGCAGTTCCGATTGCAAAAAAAGCAAGCAAGGTAACAGCAATAGACATAAACAAAAATGCTATAAACCTGCTAAAGAAGAACATAAAATTAAACAAACTATCAAACATTGAATATTACTGCGGAGATTCCAGTAAAATCGTCAAAAAGCTAAAAGATAAATTTGACAGAGTGATAATGAATTTTCCGTTATATTCATACAAATTCCTCGGAGAGGCGGTTAAAAAATGCAGCGAGAGTTCAGTTATCCACCTTTATTCATTCATAAAGGATGAAGATACTGGCGCTATAGAAGAGAAAATAATGAAAACATGCGGCAGGAAATTCAAAAAAATAAAAATCGAAAAACACAGGGCAGGAGAAGTTGCTCCATTCCTTGAAAGGATCTGTTTTGATATTTATCTGAACAATTAAGTTCCGCCAAGCTGTTTAGCTTTAAATTATGAGTAATACAAATCCCATCTTGGAGCGTAAAAATCAATTTTTGGAAAGCTTGTCTTAAAACCGTAACAACTATAAACCATTATGTTTTTTACGTATTTTAGGAGGGACCAATTCTGCTTCTTTATTTTATTTAGAACTAGGTCTGCTGCAGCTATAGACTCGAAAAAATGATAGAGTTCTTCTTTCTTAAGCACCTGAGGCGCTTTTTCGGCTAACCAAATTTCAAAGTTCTTTGCCTCTGTATCTGATGCAAAGTATATTTCTGTGTTTTCTATTTTACCCGAGAAAACTGCCGTTATTTTTTCAAATATTGAATCATCTGAATTTCTGAAGGTATTTAGATGATTTGAACTTGTTATGCATACTGTATTAAGATCGGTTATTACACTGGCTATATTCCCTTTTGCCCCCATTACAATGCTATCAATTAAACTTTCGTTTACTTTAAGCTTATTGTAAACAGCTAGTTTCAAAGCAAAAACCTTCAATACTCTGTTATTAAGTTTGTAAAATCTTGTAATTTCATAAGCTGAAAGATACTTTTTGTATTTGCTACGGAAGATATCACCAGTTTCAGATTCAAATATTATTATGGAATCGCTTGCTATTGAATTAAGTTTCTGCAATATTGAAGGATCTACTGACAGCAATTTCTCTATGTCTTCAATGTAAATAACCTTCTTATTCTGCTGAAAAAGCGATTTAGAAACTGCAACTTTCTTTATGCTTTCCAGCATTAAAGAAGAAACACTCTGCGTGTCATCAACCAATTCATATAGATTTATAACTTCAAACGTAGCACCTATCTCATTTGCAATCGCTTCTGCCAAAAAATTTTTTCCAGTTCCCGCCGGGCCATTAAATATAAAGCGAGATTTCCCATTCTTTATAGCAGTTAATACTTTTGAAGGGATGCTGTTGGAATAATTTTCTACAAACATTTTTATCTCTGGTTTGAAAAGGGACAGCATAACTATTTTAGACTGGCCAAAAATGCAAGAAAGGCCTGAAATTGTATAAATGGCGTTGCGCCTTCAACTATCCTGTAATCAGTCTCCGCAAGCTTCTCGAAAACGTAATTTTTTACCTTATCATTCACTATATCAGTAGTTGAGATTATGTTAAAAATTGAAATCAAAAGCTCTTTCATGTTTATTCCGCTGTCTATTATTTCCGAAAATATTTCTCTGGATTTTTTGAAATCTCCAGACAATGCAACTTTTAGCCCTTCCATTGTCTTTGATACGTCCATTAAACCGCTGCTTTGAAGAACCGTTTTTGCGTCTATCTCTTTGGAAACGTTTGAAAGAGACTGCATAAGATTCACAAGAGTTCTCAAATCTCCTCTTGAAACATAGTCCAATGCATCCATGGCTTCGCTGTCAATCTCTAATTTCTCACTTTCTGCAATTCTTTTTATAAATTTGTGTACATCTTCTTTCGAAAGCGGCTGGAACCTCAGAATCGCGCATCTTGACTGTAAGGGCTCTATTATGTTACTTTGGTAGTTAACGCTGAATATAAACCTGCAGGTTGCACTGTATTCCTCCATCATTCTACGCAGTGCCTGCTGAGCCTCCTGCGTTAACGAGTCGGCCTCATCAAAAAGAATTATCTTAAACGGCGCATCTATCGGCTTTGTCCTTGCAAATTCCTTCACTTTGCCCTGTATAACGCTTAACTTTCTGTCATCAGATGCATTTAATTCAATAAAATTCTGATTCCATTCCTGATCAAATACTGCTTTTGCTAACACAACTGCAGAAGTTGTTTTGCCAACGCCAGGCGGGCCGGATAATATCATGTGCTGTATCTCTTTTTTCTCAGCCATAGCCTTTAATTTCGCTACTATGTCTGCCTGTCCTATTATTTCATCAAAGGACTGTGGTCTATATTTCTCTATCCAGAGGGCCATAATTATATATCTGCGAAAAGCTCCGCAGACGGATAAACTACTATGCCAGTTGATTTTATATCCAAAGGTATGTATTTTGTCAAATGATCTGTAGCTCTCATTTTTATTATCCTGAGTGCTCTTATAAATGAATTCTGTTTTTCTACCATATAAAGGGCTATTACCCCATCTGATGCAAACTCTTCAACTCCAAAAGAAGAAAGCTTGTTTTCACCGTAAGGCATCTCTCCTATAAAAATGGCAGTACAGCTCCTTGCTTTTATTATGCTTGAAAGCTCTATTATCGCCTTTCTTATAGACATTATATCAGAAAAGAACATCTGCAAGTAAGTTATTGAGTCAATTATCAGGCGCTGTGCGCCCATTGCATCAAGTTCGGAAGAAACGACTTCCTTCATAGAATCATAATCAACCAAGGGTATGGTTACTATCTTTATTATACCGTTATCAACGTATTCCTTAAGCTTTGGATCAAACAGCATAAACTGGGAAACTAAATCCTCAGGACTTTCTTCCAATGTAAAGTAAAGCCCTTTTTCGCCTTTTTTGGCTCCATCCGCTAAAAATTGCAGCGAAAAAGTAGTTTTACCTGCACCCGGCGTTCCTGTAAGAAACACTACGCTATTCTTTGGAAATCCTCCTTTCAAAGCTTCATCTAATCCAGGTATGCCCGTAGATTCTCTTTCCACATTGTTTCCGTTTTCCTTTTCCATTATCCCTCTAATATCATGTCACCCATCAGCTGATACTTTACTCTTATAAGAGAATTCTGACTAAGTATCTTAGCCCATTTTTCAATTAAATCTTTGCTAACATTTAAAGATTGCGCAGCCTGTGAAGTTGTAATTGAGTGCTTCTCTTTGACTAATGAAAGCAGTTTATTCAGAGGGTTATTTAAAATTTCATCTGGTGGTTCTTCTGCCGCTTTTCCAGGCGTTTTACCAAAATTAGTTGTTTCAAATATCTTCTTCTGCATTTCGGACTGAGAGCTCATTTCGCTTGCCGGAGAAATCGCTTCCAGAGGTGAAATATTCTTTTTTTCTTCTTTGTTAATAATGTTTACCTTGGTCGGCATTGCAGATTGTATCTTATTTAATTTAGCCTCTTTTTCTTCAATAGAAACCTTATTTTCAGCCTGCTTTTCAGGCTGAGCGACTATTACTTTGCTTTCTTCTATTTCGCCTGGCTTATAATTTGGCTTAGAAGTCAATTCATGTGCAATTTTATTGATTTTTTCTTCCTGTGCACTTTCTGCTTTTGCAGTTTCTTTTAAAATTGGGTGTATTACGTTCTGCTTATCAGTGCTTTCCTGTTGCTGCTGAAGTTTTTTGTCTATTCCAAACAAAGGTATCCTTTTCCCTGGCGATAACTTTTCCTCTTGATTTACTTTTTGAATTACGGGGCTAACAGTTGCCTTCTCCCTTGTTTCTGCAAGGCTTATCTGTGGTATTTCCGGCAGTTCAACTCCCAAAGAAGAAGCTGCTCTAAATAAAGAGCTGTTTATCAACGAAACATCAGAATAAATCTTGTAAGATGTGTCTAAGATATTCTGTGCTACCTGCTTTAAGCTACTGCTATTGTCCATACTTATTAATGCAAATTAAAGGCTTAAATATATTTATCATTTTTGAAGCCAGGCTAAAAACGTAAAAAATTACAATAATTAATTTAACTCACTATTTTACAGCTACCTGATAAACAGTATTCATTTGTATAACTCAACGAGTTAATTTTAGACTCCAACTCAGAGATATAAGAAAGACTGCATACTGGAGCAGTATTATTTATAACACTACAAATCTGTGCTGTAAGTATGTTTGCCGCACCTAATTCTGTTTCTCCCAATGAACCTGAAGTTGGATTTTCTATTGAATTAAGTATATCCTGATGAGTACTGTATGCTGGATTTAATACTCCTGTAGAACTAAGATACGTTCCGGCATTAATACTCGCACCATCAAATACATATTTGTTATTGATATCAAAGAAAGGCACTCCTCCAACAAAGAAATTCTGTATACCGAAACCAGCTCCTGATAAAATATTAGAGCTAGTTGAATTAAAATCGTGCATTCCCAAAACGTAAACATCTGAATAGATAACTGGATTTATTTGCTCTATACCAGTCGTATTTATTAAAAACGACCCGCCCATTTCATCTAAGGGTTCAAAATTTATGTACTTTGAAGTGTAATACGCACCGGTTACAAAAGGCTCAGGATTAGCATCCCCATAAGGTGCCTGGCCACCCCCTATAGCAGGTTGTGCAGTCGACTCTTTAAATATAGAACTCGAAAAATTGAACATTAATGTAGGAACATTTGCATCACTTGTAGCAGATCTGTCATAAAATAACTTTGAAAAGTTTCCAAATCTTGAAAGAGCGATTGCTATGGCCCAACGCATGCCCGCACAGAATGGGCAACCTTGTGCCCCAATATAAACAAATGTCGGCTTTCCGCCCTGGCTTATTGAATAATTGGAAAAATTGGAGGGAACGGTTATGGGGACTATATCGTAATTGCTACCATTATCGTAGACTAAAACATAAAATCCAGGAGACGGACCACTATTGCCAACACCTGCTTTTTCGTATATAAAATTGCCCGCAACCTGCTGTGCTCCAATCTTTGCTAATTGACTGCTTAAATCAGATAAACCATTGATGTAGGTTGATCCCAAAGACTGACCGTCAGGCCCCAAAAAGAATGCACCGGAAGCATTTGCGTTAACAGACGGCTTTAAAGAAGATACTGATGAAGATGAAAATATATGCAAACCAAATACTAAAATCAATAAAACTACTACAATTACTGCCAAACCTATTACAATAAAAGGGAGAAAGCTCCTATTAGAGTTACTTTGTACTTTTTGCGATGGATTAGAACTACTGCCTTTTAACTTTTCATTTTCCTCTCTTAATCTCTGTAGCTCTTTCAGTCTTTCATTCTCTTTCCTAAGTTTTTCAAGCTCGTCGTCATTGGAATTGCTGCCGGCATCTACTTTCCTTTCTTCTGTCTTATTTTGAGTATTCTGCTTCAAATCAGAGGTATTCTCACTGTTATTATCAACGGCTACTGCCTTTTCCGGCTGCAAATCCTTATTTATGTTCTCATTGCCTGCTGGATTAGCACTGTGTTCTTTGTCTTCATCTGGCATTTTTATGTTAATACCTGTCTGCTTAAATAAATTGCGGTATTGAATAGCCCGTTTTTTGTCATCCCTCTACCTTTGTTCAAAGGCTTCTCAGTTGGATGCAACAACATTCGACTAAGCGCCGGAATACCGGTTTGCACCCTGAAGGTCTGCCGTTTCATCCTCTTTTCAGCAATCAGCTTTCGCATCATATCTTTGCACTGAAAACAGGTATCGTTTCTGCTCAGTTGCCTGCCTTTTACAGCAATGCATTACTGCACTTCAGTTTTAAAGGTGAACGGACTTCCTCCCTCAACTTATTGAAAGCCAAGGGTCTGTTGTATACAATACCGCTAATATATATAGCAATCTGCATTTAATAAATTATCATGGAAGTAAAAATCTTAGATGATAAAGACCTTAAGAAAGATGAAAGGCTTTACATAAAAGGCATAAGACTAATAAATTCGGTGAAAATAGACTATAAAACGCAAAAGCACGTTTCTTTTCTCGTACAGGGAGATAATGAACTGCATAACGTAATGTACTTTGACGAAAAACCGCAGGATAAAAAATGGCAATGTGATTGCAAGTGGTATACCCTTCAGGATAAACTATGCTCCCATATAATTGCCGTAAATCTGGCAATAAAAAACGGAAAATTAAAAATAGATCAGTAATACAGAGACATGTAGGAAGGAACATTCAAGCCAGTGCCAAACTTTTCCAGCTTTGCATCTCCTTCCTTTAATTCATTATCATGCCAGTAATCTACTGCTCTCATGAATGCTATTAATCTTTCATTTTTTATCTTATCTAAATTTTTTAGTTCTCCTTTATCAAAAAGATATATTCTAGAACCGATTATACTATTCTTGTTTATAGTTTGTCTATAAACTATTGTTATCCCCTTGCCTTCTTTTTCGCTATAGAACCTTGCCTTCACCGTTTTATTAATATTTTCCTTCCCTTCTTTTACATTTGGATATTCGAAGTACCTTTCAGATTTTATAAGAGAGTAATTATCAAGATTCCTTTTAGACAGGCCATCATAAACTGAAACATTAAGAAAGGCTAAATCCGGTATAGAATCTTTTTTAGAGAAATTTTCACTGTAAAGTTCGGATGAAACCACGTAGGAATTACTCGTTTCTTTCAGTTTTTCCATGTCTACAAGAAATAGATCTAAAGTGTTATCAAGATACGTAAGGTTTTTACTCCCTTTTTTTGAGATTATGTGCTTGCTTTCACCCTTATTTTTATACCAGTTAAAAGTATCCATTGACTGAAGAACAGTTAAATCCTCATTTTCTGAGATAAGAGTCAACAATTCTTCATCCGAAACTGTTATGTAATTTTGTTTTAGAAGTTCATTTAGATTACTCCTTTCATCTTTTGCTATCATCAATAAATTTATGAATAAAACAGCTATAAATACCTATTTCAAAGAACCTGTACGCAATACCTTGCATATCCAGTCCTTTGGAGCAGACGCATGCTCTACTTCTTTAAGAAGAAGATCTGCTTGTTTTTGACTTTCCAGTTTGTCAAGCTCAAGGTAGATATATCCTTCTTCTGCTTCATTGTGGCCTTTTAAGACCCGCATAACCCCCTGTGTTTTCTTTTTTGCGTCCTCAATTTCATTTATGGAGAGGAGTCTTTTAACTTCACCCAACAATTTCAGTATAGCCCCATGCTCTGCCTCTAATCCCTGTATCCTCAATTTATTTTCTTCAAATATCTGGGGAAAAAGATATTCCTCCTCCCAGAACATATGATTTCTAAGGGAAGAAACAATTAAATCGAGCTTATCCAGATCAGGCTTTGAACTTAACGAAAGCAGGAAATCATTAAGATGTGCATCGATTCTTTCATGGTCCTTAGTCAAAACGCTGTCAAGCATGTTCAATTAATGAAAGCCAAACTATTTAACTTTTACAGATAAATCGTTATTTTTTTAAAACATAATACTAAAAAACCATAATGTATAATTGATTATACTATAACCAGAAGTATAAAAACAATGGTTCTTGGAGGATTGGAAGGAGAAGAGCTATTCCTTGTAGATTAACTGATACTGGAAAAGCATGGCTTCATTCAATATCACTTGCACAGATTGCGACAAAGATTAACAGCAGATAGATTTTGAGAAAATGAATCTATCTTTGAAACTCCCTATAAAATTAATATGCCCTCGCCAGGATTTGAACCTGGGTGCCCGGTTTAGGAAACCGGTATTCTGTCCAAGCTAAACTACGAGGGCTATTCAAAATCTAAAGCTTTTTTAGATTAAATCATTTAGGTTTAAAACTATAAATATTATACTTTATCATATCTCTTTATTGTTTATGGCAGGAAATAATCCTTTTATAAGTATAACATACTCGGAAAATGATATCATAGTCGATAGAGTAAATGAGAGAATAGAACTGTTGATACTTATAAACGAAGCAATGGAGCATGGCGGCATAGTAGTACTGGAAGGAGCGCCTGGCATGGGAAAAAGCACGTTGCTAAATGCTACTGAAAAAGAGCTTAAGAAATCAAAGAATATAGATGTTATAAGGGAGGAATTCACCCCTGCGGTTTATAATAAGATAAGAAGCCTGGACATTAATCCCGCAAAAAAGTTAGTAATAGAACTTGATGATTTCAATAACGTAGAGATGCTTGACAAAATGAGCCAGCAGAGAGTTATCGATCTCTTGTATAATTTAAGCCAGAAAATTGCGGTTTTAATAGTTGAAAACAGAGAGGATGGCATTGAAAAAGAGCTTAAAGCACAGAGCAAACAATTCAAAAAATATAATCTTGACGGGCTTTCAAAGGAAGACTTAAAACAGATAATAATAAACAGACTGAATTCAGTAAGATCTACTAAATCCGATTCTCTTGAGCCTTTTACTGAAGTAGAGTATGAAAAGATATACAAGAAGGCAAGGGGAAACCCAAGGATTGCACTGCTTATATGTTCTGCTTTATACGACCAGAAAACAAATAGTATAATATAAGGAATAATTAAAAGAGGTATGAAAACAAACATTAAAATAGCCATGCTGCTCCTGGCTATATTTACAATAGTCCTCATAGCAAGCAGTTTTTTTGCAGGTGTAAATCTGAAATTATTTTCAGTGATTTCGCTGCAAACTGGGATAAACTATAATGTAACTTCTCCGGTTTACTATTTAATATATATAATAATCGCGGGTTTGCTGATACCGACTGCAATAATATTGCTGCTTGTAAAATACAAAAAAATAAAGGTAATAAATATTATTATCATGCTTTTGTTTTTGTTTGTGATGTATGCCTTCTCGGACATGCTCCTTCTGGATATATATGTTTTTCCATTACACGGCAACCTAAATTCTAACGGGAGTTTACTTGCCATTTTTTCGCTATTAGTCTATATTCTGCCGGTCATATTTACAGTGTATTACTTTAAATATGCAGGAAAATACGCAAAAGACGTTTTAAATGTAATTTTGTTTGTATCGATCTCTGCGATTATATCATTGTACTTAAACATAATAACCGCATTGATACTTATTGCGATAATAAGCGTTTATGATTATATCTCTGTTTTTATAACAAAGCACATGCTGACACTCGCGAAGGCATTTTCCGGTAATTCATTCGGAGGCATATCCTTGATGGCTAGAAAGGCAAAGAAACAGGAGATATTTCTTGGAGGTGGTGACATGGCATTTCCCGCAATTCTTGCAGACGAATTCTTTCTCCATTATAATCTTCTTTCAGGCACATTTGCAATAATCGGCGCAGTAATTGGATTATCAGTAATACTGTTCTTAGGCAAGAAAGGAAAGGCTTATCCTGCAATGGCTGCTATCGGGCCTATGCAGTTCGCTCTTCTGGGGTTATATTTTCTTATAAGATTTATCTGATATAACAGCGTTATATATTTAAACTAGCATTGAATTAAAAAACAAGTGGAAGTTAACGTAAAAGAAGAAGATGTGATAAAAGGACTAAAACAGTGCTTTGATCCGGAGATACCTGCGAATATCTATGATCTTGGATTAGTATACAAAATAGAGATAACTGGAACGGAGGTCAAAATAACAATGACCTTAACTTCTCCTTTCTGCCCGGTTACAGATTATCTGGTAGAAGATATAAAGGGAAAAGTAATGGACTTTTCCGGTGCTACAAAGGTAGATTTAGATATAACATTCGATCCGCCCTGGACTAAGGACAGAATGACTGATGAAGCAAGAGCAGAATTGGGGATATAAACTTTAACTGCTCTTTAATTTATTTTTAAGAGATTAATCCAAAAAATCCTTGTCTTTGAGCTTTTCAGGTAAATATGTCTCAGTCATAAATGAAAGCCCCTTTGCAGTAAATGCATCTAGCTCAACCTTTGCTCCTAATTTCTCCATCTTACTAAGTTCTTCCATCCATTTTTTATTGTTTTTAAACCATTCATAATTCTTAATCTGCTTTATCCTTGCTATATCAACGTCCTTGAACTTTATCAGGTGTCTCCTTAATCCGTATTTATCTATGTCCTCCATTGTCAATCCCATAAACTTTGCTTCCGGTAATGAAAGCTTATCTGAGACATGCGCTAAAGCTATTGAACCAAATTTAATTGCAGAGTAAATGTAAACTCCCCATATATCCCCGTCGGTTAAAACGTAAACCGGAAGATTGTGCTCTCTGCTAAGCCTTTGAAGCAGCCTTCTTATCCCTCTTGTTGCCTGCCCCTGGCTTGCTATTATAACACAATGAAGTTTTTTCCATGCTTTGTCTTCATTAAGCCTGTCCCATATAGTTGCCTTCTCCATGTATATTACGAATTTTGCATCGACCTTTTTGAATATAATATCCTCTACATTGCTTGGCACGGCCCATCCGCCGCTTCCCATTTTTGACCAGTCTATTACATCTCCCCTGTCTTCTACTATTACTTCTCCCGCAACTGCGCCATTCTTATTTGCATTTATGTTCAACTGCTCCCTTGTTAGATCCGTTATGAGCTCTAAATCTTCTATTGCCTTATTGGTCTCTACCTGATCATCTACTACATCTATTTTAGTCCCGGGTATTGTACGCCTTACCTGGTAAAAGGCTGACCTTAAACTTGTGTGCTTGTCGCTTTTTATAAGCTCCCTGCTGACTGCAGCCATTGCCATTGTCTGTATGAACTTTCTGACATGGCCAACGTTTAAAAAATACCTTCTGGACAAACCGCTGCCCAATGTAATCATCCTGCTCTCTTCATCGTATTTTACGTTTGAAAGGCCCCTTACAGGCAGGGTCAAATAAGGATTCTCTCCTTTCTCTATCTGCTGATAAACATCCTTTCCTAGTTTTTCAAGTACATTTAACCTTTTTTTCCTAGATTCTTCGATTTCCTTGCTATCCATATTTACTCCTCACCTTCTGCAGACGTATCAGATTCTATCTTGCTTGATATTACGTCTCCCTTACTAAGACTTTCCTCTACATTTGCTTTAACTTCTTCCTTCTTCTTTTCAAGAAGTCCTTCTATCTTTGCTTTTACCTTTTTCTCTTCAATGTCGGTTAATTTCGAAAGCGAATATGCCAGTTCTATACCATACTTGTCAAACAGGCTTATCCTCTCCTGGAACAAGCTGCTTTTATGTTTTCTGTTGAGAAAGACTGAAAGATTCCTGACAAGCTCCTGCAGTGCAAGCTTTATCTCCTTTACTATTATTGGATAACTGGCGACTGAATTCTTGCTTTCATTGGTATAAGGCACCCATACTGATGCAATGTGTATTATGAAGACAAGCGGGCCTATAGGCACCTTGCTTTCTACTTTCAGGCCGTAACGTGCATAGTCTACACCTAAAAAGCTTTGCGTCAATGCACATGAAGAGGAATCAAACAACAAGGGTATTTTATTTGCAAACCTCATTAAAATTGCCCTATCATTCTGTATCTTTCCGCCATAAGCTGCAGCAACCTCTATCTGGAAAGGCATTCCCCTGTAAACTTCCGGTTTCCTTGTAACTGATTTGACAAACTCAGGTGAATATTCCTTCTTTAGGCTCTTTTCCAGTTCTTCTCCTCCTATCGGTGACAAACAATCAGTCTGCGGTCTCATTAAATCTAGGGACTGCAGAGCTTTGAGTATTGAATTTGCCTGTACTCTATCAATATCCTGTGGTTTAGCCTTGGCATCTATCCCTGCACTTTTCAGTGTCTGCTCTGCAACTGCCCTGCTTACCCTGGACAATTCATTCTCTAAAACCGATGCAACGGTCCTTTCAGTTGAATTTTTTAGAATCCTCATGAATATACCTATTTCCAGTCCTTCTGGGTGTGGCTTGATTGCCAGAGGTTCCTTTGGCAGAGAATCTATTACCCTTTTGTATGTAATCTTTTCTCCATTTGGATTTATATAAATTAAAGTTGCATGCGGGTTTACCAAAGCAGTTCTTCTCACATATTCATCCAACCCCTTATTTCCACTTACATAAAGACCTTCTATCTCCAACTCAATGCTTGTACCGGATTCATAAGGATAATCATCATCGTTTTCTTCAATAACTTCTGGCTCATTTTTTAGGATATTTATCTGAACTTTCATCATCTTAGCCTTCTTTGCGCTTTTTATCTTAGAAATTATCTTTGCAGGCTTGCCTGTTGTAAGCTGTGAGTAAAGGACTGCTGAATGGATACCTATTCCCTGCTGGCCTCTGCCCTGCCTCATTGACTGGAATTTGCTTCCATAGAGCATCCTCCCGAATATGTCGGGTATTTTTGATGGAATTATCCCAGGACCGTTGTCCATTATTTTTATAAGGAATATCGGAGCATTCTTCTTTAACCTAAGCTGCTTTCCATTCATGAGTACCAAAAGCTTGTCGTTGTTTTCTGATATGTCAAATGTTACATCATCAAATGAAACTGATAACTTGCCGGATCTTATCTGCTTTGACTCGCTTTTTCCCTTGTAAAGGACAGTGAACTCATTTTTCCTTACTATCAACTGCCCTACATTCTGTTTTTCGTCAAGTAATTGGTAATTGTCACTCAATGCCTTTACATCTATAGTTATTTCCGGCAAAGTTACCTTTTCTTTACTTCTTTCCTGCATGTGGCCCATTTCTTCACAAGCATCCAAAGAATTATCAACAGCCTCCTTCACACATGTAAGCAACGCCTTTTGTTTATTGTCAAAACCTAAAAGATGCCTGTTCTTTTCAAAGAATTCTGTAACACTTATAGCTCTTTGTCCCTTTGCAAGTTCTTCAGCGATTTCCATTCAGATACACCTCTACTTTCTTTTTATTTATCATTGAAAACACATTATCATGTTTTGCGCCATTTAAAATCATTTCTATTGCAGACTGTGCAATAGATATATTCTGTATCTGTCCGATAATACTTATAGTTTTCCCATAAACATTTATGTAGCAGGAGGTTGCCTTCATTAGCCTCTGCTTTATCATTCCTCTAGTTCCTATAACCCTCCCTTTAAGCTGCATTGCCCTTTTCTCAGAATTACTGTAATCCCTTAGACTTATTATAACAAGGTCATAATCATCATCCAACAGTAAAGAGGAAATTGCCGCATCAAAGCCTCTGTTAAAGGCATTTATTACATTTTTAGCCGACAAAACCTCAAGAGCACTCTTTCCGCTTATATAGGCAGTGTTCCCGTCTACTTCGAATGTAACACCGTGCTCCTTTATCTTTTCAAGCAGCTTTTTCTGTCTTACTATCTCTTTTGCCTTTTTTCCGTTCATCAATACTTCATCTTCCATTTTAAAGCTCCTTTGACATGTACCACTTGTATCTTTTGTACCCAAGATTTCTGTAATACTCGCGCACGCCTACACCAGATATAACATTTATCTTATTTATTGAATATTCTTCTTTTGTTATTCTTTCAGCTTCAGAAAGCAGTTCCCTGCCGAATCCCCTGTGCTGAAATGCCTTATCATTGCTCTCGTTTATATTTAAATGTTCGCCGTAAACATGCAATTCTCTTACAAATGCCTCATTCGAATTATCAGGTATCCTTAACCTCAAAAATGCAATGATTGCATTGTTGTTATTATCATCCACGCTTAGAAAAACTTCATCCCCGTTTGCAGACCTGTAATTTTCCCTGTTTAATTTTATTTTAACAGGCTTCGAAATCTTTACATGACCTATCTCCCTGCTTCTTATGTCATTTGCTCTTTTCCCCCTCTCTGCTATTTTCACATCGATAAGCTGCCTTAGATTTGTCACTTTTATCCCATTCTCTATAAAAGTAGATGGTATGTCCCTTTCGATCCTCATTATCCTCAGCCATTTTGGCGCATTTATCTCCGCTTCTGCTATTAAATCAACAACTTCATCAACAGGATAGGGTTTATAATTTCCTCTTTTCCACATTTCATACAAGCCGGTTCCACGGATAACTAATGTAGGATATATCTTTATGGCATCCGGCTTGAAATCCTCATTGTCGTATATCTGTTTAATTGTCTCCCTATCTTTGTCTTTGTCTGAAAACGGAAGATTAAGCATTATATGATAATCAACTTTGTATCCGTAATTTTTCAGCCTTCTGCTTGCATCAATTACATCTGCTATGTTATGCCCGCGGTTATTTTTAAGCAATACTTCGTCATAGATGCTCTGAACACCCATCTCAAGTCTTGTTATGCCGAAATCCAGCATTCTTTCTATGTCTTCATTTGAGCACCTCTCTGGCTTTGTCTCCGCAGCAAATGCAACACACCTTATTCCTGCAGTTTCATTAAACTGCTTCTGTGCTTCAATATCACCATCTACCTTTTCACCGTAAAACTCATTCAGTGCCCTGTAAACATTTGTAACATAATCCTTTACGTAATCTTTAGGTAAAGTCGTAAACGTTCCGCCTATAACTATAATTTCTATTTTCTGGGGGTTGTAACCCATAAAAAGGTAATGCTTCAATCTTGCAGTTACCTGTTTGTAAGGATCATAAGCATTCATCAATGCCCTTCTGGCAGCAGGCTCAAAGCCAGTGTAACTCTGCGGAGTATTGAATTTTGTACCGCCTGGACAGAATATACAAGTGCCATGCGGGCAGTCATATGGCTTTGTCATTATCGCAACTACATTTACTCCGGATAGAACCCGTACAGGCTTTGAAACCATAATGCCTGCGTATTTTTCCCTTTCATCCTGTGAAAAGTAATTTAATATCTCGCCGTTCTTTGGTATATTGCTCATGCCTATCTGTCTGCATACCTCTCTTTTTATAGCTAGAAGCTCTTTTCTGTTTCTTATCCTGCCTTCTTCTATCTCTTTTTTGAAAAGAGGCATAAAAGTGGATAAGTTTTCCTGTTTATTGTAATAATCCATATGCTTTATAATTTATAAAAGCTGGATATATAAATTATGTATGGACAATAAAGGGCAGATGATAACTATATTTTTCTCATTGTTTCTAATACTTGCAGTTATAACCATACTTGGAATAGAATCTGCGAACCTCAATACAAATGAAAATGTGAATTCGCTGATACAAGCCTATAACCTGCCTAAACTGCAGTATTATTTTTTCCTTAATTCGCTTTCAAAAGCTAATTCTCTAACAATATCCAATGGAGTGTACAATATAATTTATTCCACCTTGCAAAAAGTATACTCAAATGAATTACAAAATATCAACGTTTCAGCGGTATTACTAAATACATCAAACGTTGTAATGCAGCTTCCAAATAAACCGGCAAACATAATAAGCTATATACCGGTAACCCTATTCAACGTACAAACACAGGCCACCCCTTCTCCTTTCCAGCAGATGATAAACGCCAGTTATACAGTATATGAGAACTATTCAAATGCAGAACTAAGCAATGTTGAGTTCTTTTATTTCAATGGAACGGTTATACCTTCCTGGCTGGAAAGCCGTACAGGACAGTATGCGGTCTGGTGGATAAAGATAGGAAGCATACCGGCAAGTTCGTCTTTTACAGTTTACATGGGTTTTGCCAGTAAAGATGCCAACCTTTTCAATAAGATTACAATAGGGGAGGCACCGGAACTTTCTACAACATACGGAGAGTATGATGATGGTGCAGATATATTCAATTACTACACAAACTTTACAGGCCCCTCACTGCCAAGCGGATGGGTCGCTTATTACATAAATTCAGGAGCAACCTTGACGGTTAATGACGGTTTAAACTTAACGGCTTCATACTCAGTAAAGGGCCGTACTGAAACATTTGATCAAGTTCTTGTCTATTTTACAACAAGCGACAGCACTAACGAGGTATTCGATGCATATAGAGCTCCTACTTCCTATGGCGGTTCATGCACACTATTGGGGTGGACGACCGGCTCTCCAACAATTGCTGGGCCAATAAGTGGAACTGCCTATGTCTATTCAATTGGTGATGGTTATTCTGGTTTTGCATGTGTAGGCCAGACAGGAGGTATACTTGAAAATGGCGGTTCAATAGCATCGCCAATGAAGATTGAACGACCGACTATTGCAAGCTTTTACTGGGTAAATGGAAAACAGCAATTTTGGCAGAACTATAGCAGTGAGATAAGCGCATCTAATAATGGATACTCAACTGGTTCAACAAATTCAATATTTTTAGGAGGAGATTGGGCAAGTTCAGCATATCCTACGGCAGGGAATGTAATAATCTACTATTGGGCCAGATTAAGAGCTTATCCTCCAAATGGGGTGATGCCTTCAATTGGATTTGGCAGTGATTTTCCATAAGAAGAATTTGTTAAATTTTAAAACGAGCCAAAATTATTTTTGTTTTAATCTACTCAGCCCTATTCACTTAATATAAAACTTGCTGTTTTTTCCCTGTTAAAGGGTATTAAATCATCATAACCCTGCCCAGTTCCCAAAAAAAGTATCGGCTTTTTAGTAACATAGGATATTGAGAGAACTGCCCCCCCTTTCTTATCAACGTCTGCCTTTGAAAGTATGTTTGCATCTATTCCTATTTCCCTATTAAACACTTCAGCCTGCTTGACAACATCATTTCCCGTCAAGGCATCCCCTATGAATATAGTAAGATCTGGCTTGCTAACTCTTTTAACTTTCTTCAATTCTTCGATTAGGTTTTTGTTTATGTCGCTTCTTCCCGCAGTGTCAATCAGTACAACATCCTCTTTTGCTGAAACTGCATGCTTTACGGCATCAAATGCAACCGCTGCAGGATCTGCTCCATATGTATGCTTTATTATAGGAACATTCAATCTTTTTGCATGTATTTCAAGCTGCTCTATTGAGGCTGCACGAAATGTGTCACCTGCTGCAACAACCGGCTTTAAATCATTTGAAAGGAAGAACTTGCAAAGCTTTGCTATCGTAGTGGTCTTTCCAGCGCCGTTTACGCCTATTATCAGTATTATAAACGGCTTTTTGCTTTTAATGTCAGAAATAAATTTTTCCTTGTCATAAGCAATCAAAACGCCGGCGATGCTCTCTTTTATTGCATTTTCCAGATATTTTTTATTTCCAAAAACTGAGATGCTCTGGCCTACAAGTCTGTTTTTCAGTTCCTTTTCTATGCCTTCAAGTACAGACAATGCAACATTATTTTCCAGAAGAACCGACTTTATTTCTGAATAGATCATTTCAACGTCTTCTTCTGTTACTGTATGTGAAAGAATCGATTTCTTTTTTACAGGAATTTTCTGCTGTTTTCCCTCTGCCTTTGTTTCCCCCTTTTCAACATCCTTAAGTTCAGAAACTTCCTTCTTTATTTCCCTGACTTCTTCTTTTATTTCCTTTTTGTCTTCCGGCAGTATGTCTTTTTTAAGTTCAACTTTATCCTGTTGTAGGATATTCTCTTCCTTCTTCTCTTCTTCTAGAATTTCCTTTTCTTCTTCTTTTGAAAGTTTTTTCTGTATGGAATTTAAGGAATCCTTTATTTTTTTCTTTATGAAGTCAAACATATTATCTTAATGAGTTTTGGTAGCTTTCGTAAAGCTTATTTGCCTCTTCTTCTAATTTTGTGCCCCTTTCCTGTAAAACCTGTATTGTCTGCGCTATTGAACTTATATTTGCGCTTACCTCCTTAAAATCATTCTCCAGCTTTGACTTTAATTCCTTAAATGAGAAGGACTTAAAGATGTTGCTGCCTATGCCAATGATTGCATCATTAAGTTCGTTTACCTTTCCTCTTATAAAAATATCCTGCGCGTAGGGGAGCAGAACATCGCTGTTCTCTTTTAATGAACTTAATCCGTCTAATGCTCTTGCAATGTTATCCTGTGTTACCTGCAGGTTATTAAGAACATTTATGTAATTTTCTAGTTCCCTTCTTATATACTCGATTTCCATCAGCTGATTGCTCAGCTTTTCCTCGTCGATTTCCATTTACTGGCCCTGTTTTACAAGATTCACTGTGACTATCTTCTTATCGTCTTTAGAACACATTACTCTTATCTTTGTCTTTGGATCTTTCATCCCTCTGCTGAATATTTCATTGTTGACATCCTGGCTTAATTTGACAGCTTCTGCCTTCATATGCCTTTTTATAAAGGCCCTCAGGTATTTTGAAGCCGCTGCCGCTCTTTTGTAAGGAGGTACCTTTTCTATTCCCCTCCGCATATTTACCATCAGTATCTTTTGCTCCGCCATTTTACCTACCTACGTTCTTATTCATCCTAGACCTGTCCATCTTCCTTGTTCCATATTTCCTTATCTGCGCAAATACAGGCGGACGACTGACTTTCCTAGCATGCCTTATCAATGCTCTTTTTTTATTTGCTGATTTGTTCCTTGACATATTTATTTGTTCTCAAACTTTATTTTCTGCTCCTTTTTTGGCTGCGCTATTGTCTGCAGCAATTCCTTTAATCTTTGATCATCTATAACTGATTTAAGCCTTCCTGTCAATGCTGACTGGATAAGCATGTTTTCCACTTCTTCTGCTAATTCTGGATGTGCATACCTCAAGTTTCCAAGCCTTTCTCTTGCTTCTTTTGTAAGGAACTTTACGAGTACCTCCTGCTTCAGCTGCTCCATCTTCTTTCTCTGCTCCGATTCCGATAGATCGTTTTTATTCTGGTATTCCATATTTTTTTGCTGTTTCCTTGGCCGCATTGTCTGTGAAGGCTATGCCTTTTGGAGTAAGAACCCTTCCAAAATGATTCTGAACCTTTACTTTTTTAATCAACTCTGCTTTTTCTAGTTCCTGCAGTATATGTCTTATTACCGCACCGCTCGCGGGCTTGAAATGTCTGCCGCTGTATCTGTTCTTTTCCTTGTCTCCGTAAATGTTCCTCAGACGGCTTACTCCTATAGGTTCTTTATTAGTGTACATTCTTCTCATTATGCTTGCTGCGCGGAGATACCACCAGTTATCCTGCGATGGCACTCTGTCTTTTGCTGAACCGGTTTTTACAAACATTGCCCATTCCGGAGGAGGAGTTAACTTTTCTTCCTCAAGCTTCTTTGCAATCTCATTTACCAATTCTATTTGATTTACGTCGTATCCTCTTATCATATTTTACCTTTCTAACACTTCCACAATTTAAGCATTTATAGGTTAAAAAACCTTGCTTCAACCTTACCCTGCAGTTAACTCCAGGTATAAGTAATCTATTACAGCTTCTGCATATTAAAAACTTTTCCTCTTTTGATAATTTTATCTTTTTAGACGTTAATATCCTTTTAGCTATGTAAGCATACCTGTCTGAGAGAGCATTATTCTCTCTTGCGGCTTTTACAAGATAATCAAAATCTCTTTTAAATCTTTTTTCATCGTTTCTGTATACTGTCATGCCAGATATTATCACTGATCTTTTATTAATAGTATGATTATTGCCAAAAAGCAAACTTAAAATAATTACAAACTTTCAAATTATAGAAATATTTATAAATGATATATATCTCTTAAAAGTAAAGCGCTAGGGCAGAAGCGCAGAACAAAACCAGGGAGGTTAATATGGCCAAAAAGGACAAAAACAAAGTAGAAGACGACGATGAAATCATCGAAGAAGATGAACTAGATGGATTGGATGACGAAGATTTAGAAGATGACGATTTAGATGATTCAGACGAAGTTGACGAAGAATGAATAAAACAAAATAAAAGTTTATTTTTATATTTTTTATTTAATTTAATTTTCTAAGGACAAGAACAAGGTTTTCATTTGCAAATTCTTCCGATATTATGCTTTGCTTTTTGTCCCTTCTTACTATTTTTAAATAAAGCTTATCGCCGTTTTTTGCCCTTACTTCTATCGAATTTTCCATCTTTCTTATGTCAATATCGTTTTTTGTTCTTACTCCCGGCAGGGAAATTGCATGTATAACCGTGTCTCCATGCTTTGATATAAGATCTTCCGGTTCTATTACCTCCTTGGCAGAAAATGACTGTCTTGAACTGCTTTCATGGCTCTGCTGACTATCCTGCCGTTTATCTGTAAATATAGAACCGTTGAAAACGCCATTTAAAACCTGGGGTATAAGCTCATTTACCATCTTTGTAACGTCTATGTTCAAACCGCTTATGTTTATGCCCTGTGTTCTGAGAGGCCTGCCGCACTGCGGACAGAAACTCCATTCCTTTTCAACAGGCATTCCGCAAAATAAGCATTTTTTCTTCTGCATAAATTCTTTTGTACGTAATTGAATATATAATTTGCTATGCATTGCAAGAAAAGGTTAAATTATGGAAGAATCTATTAAAATATATGATAAAATCACTGTTTTTGATAGGATTGATAATCTTTCTAATAGGAGGGGTATCCTTTTTGGGATTAAATATACAGGCCGTAAGCGGGTATATCCATAAGATATTATCGTTCATACCTTTGCAGCAGGAGTACACTTCAATAATCTTTATAGTAATAGGATTGATATTTATGGGATTGAGCTTCCACTCAAAGATGGGCAAATACTATAAGTATTATTGACATGGGATTTGCCGGAACAAGCATAACAAATGAAGATGCAGAGGAGATATTGACTTCGCTGGTAAAGGCTTACTCTGCGATACCGCCGATACTAAAAGATTATATTCCTCCTTTAGACAGGATATTAAAGGTATTGCCGGATACAGTAAGGAAATATTCTGTAGAGGATGTGATAAAGCTCTTGGACTGGGCCGCAAAGAACGAGATAGTTATTTAAACCAGCGATTATACTATTAACAAAATAACTATTATAATATAATAAAATTTATGAGCATAGAAATATTATCCGAATATATCAAAGACAGCTTTGCCATCTTTAACGGTTTTTGGCTATTCGGCAATGTATACAGCCTTTACCCGTTTATAAAACGCAGTAAAAATGAAGAGGAAGAAGAGAAGAATATTAACGAACCCAAAATATCTGTTCTTGTTCCTGCATACAGGGAAGAAGATGTGATAATAGACAATGTTAACAGGATTGAAAAGGCAGATTACAGCAAACTTGAACTTATACTTATAACTGAAAAAGACGATTTTAAAACTGACAGGATGTCTGAATATTTGTCCAAAAAATACAAAAATGTAAAGCATGTGTCTATTGAAGGAAACAAAAACCGTGGAAAGCCGCGTGCATTGAATGCGGGATTAAGGCATGCTGATGGGGAGATAGTTGGAGTACTGGATTCTGAAGATTACATAGATAAAGAACTATTCAAAAAAGTGGCTTATGAATTTTCAAGGTATGGCTATGATGCTGTCCAGGGAAAGTTACGCCTAAAAGAATCGCATAATAAATGGCTTGATCACCAGTTTGCAGCTGAGTACAGATACTGGTATGGTAACTACATGGATAAATTAAATAACTCAAGTTACATATTGCCATTTGGCGGAACCACTAACTTCTTTAAGAAAAGCACCATTGACGAACTAAACGGCTGGGAAAATGGGAACTTAACAGAAGACTATGAACTTGCGATAAGAATGTATGGCAAACAAAAAATGGGTAAAAAGTATAAAGTCGGGTATATAGACACTGTAACCACCGAAGAAACTCCAAAGGATATTAAAAGCTGGATCAAACAACGCACCAGGTGGTCACAGGGAAAACTTGACACTACCTTAGAATACATTAAAAAGAAGGATTTAGATAAAAGAAGCAAGCTAAAAATACTGGCTACAGGACTAAGTTCAGTTATAGGCACGGTAAATCTTGTAGGGGTAGGGATAAGTGCCTATATGTACGCAAGCGGTACAAACATGGGCTATTTTGCAGGCCTTGCCTATACAAATCTTTGTTTTGTAGGAGCTTACTGTTATCTGCAAGGCAGGGCCTATTATGAGATACTTAAGGAAAAAGATGAAAAGCATAAATATTTGAAATCGGCTTTCATAGGAGCAACTACGCCGATTTATTGGGCACTGCAATGGGCTGCTAACACAATTGCATTAGGCAGAGAAATAAAAGGAAAAAAGAACTGGGAAAAGACAATGCACTTGGGGACAGCATTCAAAACTGATAATGAACAGGAAAGTGAAATACAACGATAGGTTTAAATTCAGATATGTATTCTATTTAAGGATATGATAATTGACGGAAAAGACTCGGTGTTGGGCAGACTTGCAACTTTCGCAGCGAAATCAGCACTGGAAGGGGAAAATGTCGATATAGTAAATGCAAAAGACATAGTTATAGTGGGGAATAAAAACGACATACTTAATAAATACCTTGAAAGAAGGAGAATTGGTACAATGTCAAAAGGGCCATTCTTTCCAAGGGATACGAAAGGAATAGTTAGAAGGGCCCTTAGGGGCATGATAAGAAATAAAAGATATCATGGCAGAGAAGCATTCAAAAGGATAAAGGTATACGAATCCGTTCCGGAAGAATTAAAAGACAAGGAAATGATCAATATTGCAAAGGTAAGAATGGACAAACCTATACACAAAGTTAAAATAGGAGAGCTTGCAAATATACTTAAACAGGTAAAATGAAAAAGAACGCAATGATAGTGGCAAAGAGAAAAACGGCCGTTGCAAACGCCGTAATAAAAGATGGAAGCGGAAATGTATACATAAACGGAAAATCATTGCATTCTTTCAACGACAAACTTTTCAGAATGCTAGCCTCTGAACCTATTGAATTATCCGATGGCCTTTACAAAAAATATGACATAACAATAACAATAACCGGCGGTGGTTCGGTTGCAAGAGCTCAGACAATAAGATCTGCAATCGCAAAAAGTCTTGTTAAAAAAGAGAAAGGGCTCAGGAAAAAGTTCCTGGAATATGACAGAACATTGCTTGTAGACGATAAAAGACAGACTGAAGCCCAGAAACCATACAGGAGTGCAGCAAGGGCGCTTAAGCAGACAAGCTACAGATGAGCTTAAAGACTTAAATATACCGGGTTTTCTGAATATCCTAATGGAAAGCTTCTATGATTTTTTGAAAAAGCAGAGCAGATTAGAGCTTCTTTCTGAACAGATTGAAAAGGGAAACAGGGAAAAAGCGCAGAAAACATTGATTGAAATAGTGCTTGAACGTACTTTTTACATGGGCATACAAAAGAAAAACAACCTTGAGAATGAGATAGACCGCCCTTTAAAGATATACATTGCCGGGCCTTATACACCGAATAATGCAAGCTCACATGATTCAGCAAGAATTGCGCATGAAAACACTGTAAATGCAATAAACTTCGGGATAGACGCAGCAGACAAAGGGCACCTGCCTTACATACCTCATCTATCGCACTTCGTGCATCTATACGGTAAAAAAGTGCTTTCGTATGATTATTATACAAAAGCAGATATTGAATGGCTAAAAGACTGCGATGCTATCCTTTATTATCATCACAAGATAGGGGATTCAAAAGGAGCTGACAATGAGCTTAAAATCGCAATAGACAGCGGAAAAACAGTGTTTTTCAGCGTATATGACATTCCAAAGTATGTACCTGCTAAGAAAGACAGACATTAACTACAATGGAAACGCAGCAGGTAATAGAATTTTTTAAATCAAAGGGCCTGCTTCTTGACTATATTAAAACAGAAAAAAGCACAGCAAGCTCCAAAGATGCGGCATCTGTTGTAGGCTGCGCTGCAGATGAAATAGCAAAATCCGTAATATTCGAAGGCAATGGAAATGCAATACTGGTTCTACTGGAAGGAAATAAAAGAGTCGGCATTGAAAAACTGGAAAAGGTAGTTAAATGCAGCGTTAAAAAGGCAGATCCCGGATTTATAGTGCAAAAAACAGGTTTTGAAATAGGAGGAGTGGCTCCAGTACCCAATGAAAACACAAGAATATACATAGACAAAGGGATAAATAAACACGAATATATATGGGCTTCGGCCGGCTCAAAAAATGCAGTAATTAAACTGCGTACCAAAGGGCTTGAAGAAGCATTAAATGCTCAAACTATCTCTGTTTCTTTTTGAATACTGAAAAGATAAAAAGCAGGAATGCAAAAACGATAAAAGCTGCATCTACATACAGATTTATAGGCTGGTAGTAATTGCTCAGGTTATAGTATTGTCCTATGCTTACCAGAAAATTGGCCTCGTCTGATATGAGACCAACGCCGAAACCGAAAGCAAAGGCAGTAACGCACATTGCCGTATTGTTTCTTCTAAGCTGTTCATCAAGTGCAAAGAACACTATCCCGCTGACTATCACCAGTATAATGCCTAAGAAGATGTGATGAAATTTTATTCCATCATAGCCTAACCCCAGATTTCCTCCAAGATAAACGTAAAGCCTGGCTATAATTATTGCGGAAACTATGCCTAAAAGCAGGTAAATGGATGGCTGTTCTATTAACTTTCTCCCCGAAATTTTTGACATAAATTTAATATTATTAATATTAACAAGTGCTATTTATAAAGAGTACGGGCCGGTGGTCTAATGGCATGACGTCACGTTCGCATCGTGAAGGCTCCGAGTTCAAATCTCGGCCGGTCCAGACCATAAACATGGTTTACAGAAAAACCCTTTGATGGTTTCCTTTTCCCCATATAAGCTTGTTGGTAAAGAACAGTGAAATAGCCGAAACTATAACTATTGAAAACGTGGATATAATTGAAAAATCGGCCCTTCCAAAAGCAAGCATGTACTTTGATATAACGCTAATCATGAATATGTCAAAGGCCACTACTGCCAATACAAAGGCATTAAACTTTCCGAAACGGTATGCAGAACTAAGGAAGCCCTTGTTCCTGAAGTTTATCTTCTCATTTACGATAAAATTCGAAAGCCCGCTTATCTCTCCTCCAAAAAGCACGGCTAAAGGATAGAAAAAGCCGAGGCTAAGGCTTGTGTATACCATAAATAGGTTAACGAGATAGGAAAGCGAAGAGATTAAACTGTAATTTATTGAAGTCTTATTAAAGCTCTTTATTATTGATTCGGCCATCTCTGACAGGTTTATCCTTTTGTTGTCCTTTCCATACTCTTCCCTTATTATTTCAGTAGTATGTATACCGTGAGCATTAAGAACGTTTATTGATTCTACAAGAAAAGACTTTCCATTCAGCTTTGTGTCCCTAAGAAGCAAAGCAGCCTCTTTGGTAAATATCCTGTTAAAAGAGAAATTATTGTATGAATTACCAAATGACAATAAATTAGAAATCTCAGTTACCAGCATTTCCCTAAAATTCCTTTTCCCGCTTTCAATCATGTTGCCGCCATTCAAGTAATCGGTAAACCATACCGCATTTTCTGTGGAATAACTTTCAAATGTGACTATTTTTTCAGCGCCAAGGTTCAAGGCCGCTGATAAGCCAAGCCTAAAGCTTTCCCCAAAAAGCCGTGAGTGCGCAAACTTTATGATTATTAGATTTTTCCACCTGTCTTCATCTGTTTCTACTGAATCCAGTAGCACTATAGACTGCCTGTTTACTGCCGCATTCAGCTTGTCTAAGAACTGCTTCCTCTGTGCAGCTTTTTGACCTACAAATGCGGGCAAAAGAAATGCTATGCTCGGACTGTTCATTAATAAATAAACACAGTCCTTTGTATTTAAGCTTAATTTTCTACCTTTCAAAGGTAACTTGTTTTAACTTAAACTAAATATCTGTAAATTTTACAAGAATTCCGCCAAAGGAATTTAATTGACTTAACGATTCATCGTTTTCATCAAACAAAACGATCTCACAGCCTAAATTATCGAGTTTTTCAATAATTTCTTTATTATTCAGTACATATTCCTTTGAAATAAGGGCCTGCTGTGGCTTTCTTTCAGCTAACTCTTTTATTATCTTTTCCTCTCCGTAGACATAGTGCCTGTCAGCTTTTGATATTCCCGATAAATACTCGCTGATCAACTGCCTTTGGATGGAAAGCCTTGCCTTGTTCAGTGCCTCGTTTATGCTATTCCTTGATAACAGCTCCCTTAAACCAGTATCTGCGTATGAAACTGTCTCATATGTTATGCTTTTGTCTTTAAGATAGTTTTTTCTTAAATCTTCGTTATCCATTGCCTTTCCTGCAACTATGAAAGCATTGTATCCCTTCTGATATTCTTCGGAAAGCAAGGCCGCAAGCTTTGTGAAAAATTCTTTCCTGCTCTCGTTTTTGAACCTTTTGCCGCTTACTGCTTTTGCAAAGTCCATCTTTCTCTTTATCCTGTAATTTGATAGCAGGTAAAAGAACGCCGTGCCTTCTTCATAAACACAGATAAATACCCTTGGAGAAGTTTCCGCAGCCTGCCTGAGAAGCTTAACCTGGAAATGCAGGAGCCTTCTTTTTTTGAGGATAAAACCTGTTCCCCTCTTTATCTGTATTGTATGATACTTGTGCAATGGAACATTTTCATCAGATGAATAGGTTATTCTGCCGCCGATATCCAAAGACGTTTCCGTTAGTTTTACCTTTTCAATTATTACAGTTATCTTTATCGTCTTTATCTCCTGGGATTTGCCCACAACGACTTTTCTTCTGGAATAAGCGGTCAGCTCATCTCCATTTTCACATATATATTGTAGGAAAATAAGATCGCTGTAGGATTTCACTATTGCCTTTATCAGGTTATTCCTGCTGTCCAACTTTGTAATTTTCATATTATTGAATAAACCGTATATGCCAGGCCCAAAAGCATTACTGCAAAGGTAAAGACTATAAGGTATATTCCGCCGGGTACAAGGTACCTGATCTGATTTTTAGCTTTTCTCCTTCTTTCGATGAAAACGGCAAACAGTATCATCATCGCAAGAAGGGAGATAAACACGCCTCCTGTGACATCCAGGATACTTTCAAAGTTTAAGCCGAAAAGCGCTATTGCAAAGGGAGCTGCCAGCGATAAGAACATGCTCGGTTTTCTTCCGATTCCAAAATCGTAGGTAAAGGAATCTGCCAGTACGAGGCTAAGGGCTATGTATGGGGTTAGCAGAAGAAATAAAGTAGTCAAAGAAAACAGTATTTCATAGTAAATTGAATGTATTCCGTCAGTCGCAACGGTTGATACTGACTGGCCGAAAGCCCCTACAAATGCGAAGGAGAAAAAAACGTAAAGAAGAATGGAGATTATATAAGAAACAACAATAACGCTTGTAAGTTTCTTTATTCCGCCGAGCTCTTCCTTTACTTCCGGTATTACAGTGTAGCCAGTAAACGAGAAAAGGATTATTCCAAATGGCCCGAAGAGATTTGTTATATTATAAAAATAAAAGTTCGCATCCTTAACTATTGTAAGAACTGACAAAGCCGCTGCAACTATAAGAGCTATCTTTATGAAAAGCAAAGGGGTTTCTGCATCCTCAACAAGCTTGTAGCCTTTATATATCAAGGGGAGAGTAAGCAAAAAGACTAAAAGAACGGAAATTGAATAAGGCAAATGAAAAAGGAATACCATCACCAATGCTATTCCGGTAAGGTATGCTATCTGTGCCCCGTAAATTGTTAGAACCTGGAATATCAAAATCAAAACCCTTAGTCTTTTGCCTGTGTACTTGCTTATTATTACCGGCAATTGATGCAGTTTTTTGAAATGGCTTGAAAGCTCACCGGTATACATTGTTATCAATATAGATGCAAATCCTATCAGTACAAGAAGTGCGATTCCTTCAAAAAATCCGCTTTTCTCTATCGCATAAGGCAAAGCAAGTATCCCGCCGCCCACTATGGTTCCGACGGTAGTGCTTAATGCCGCTAAGTACTTCATATCCATAGATTTAGTAACACCTTAAGACTAATATATTTGGTGCTGGGCCATTAAATCTATAATTTATTAATACAAGAGCTTTAATACTATTTATGCTGCTCTCGTAGTCTAGCGGCCAAGGACAGTGGCCTCTCGAGTCACTGACCCGGGTTCAAATCCCGGCGGGAGCAATAATCCTATTTTTTGCTTTAGTTATATAACAAAACAAAAACGTTTTTATCTCCAATTAGTGTTATGTTGCTATGTCTGAAATTCCCTTTAAAGGAGAGATACGCAGAGATTACATAACAGGATCAGACGTGATATTCACATTCTCAAGGGATAAAAGACCAAAGGATTTTAGAAGCGAAGAAATAATGTATGGCAATGCGGAAAACTGCCCTTTTGAATACGGAAAGGAAAATCTCAATACAACGATAAAATTTGTTGGAAAGCCGTGGAAATTAAGGCTAATGTACAATAAGTATCCAATCGTAAACGAAGAAGTAACTCCATATGAAAGTTCTGATTTTTTCACGAAATACGTAAACTACGGCCACTCCTATGTAATAGTAGATACTCCCGAGCATTTGCAGAAATTTCATGAGATTGAGGACAGTGTACTGCAGAAGTGGTTTCATCTTATAGCTGATGGGGAAAAACTTGCATATTCTGACAAAAAAATAAAGCATGTTTATACTTTTAGAAACAGCGGAAGCATAAGCGGGGGCAGCTTATACCATCCGCATACGCAGATAATAGGATTCACTTTTGTCCTGCCGATAATAAAACAGGAAATTGAGATTATAAAAAACAACCGCGGAAAATGCATACTTGAAGAGGCCATGAAAAAGGAAAAAGAGAGAGTTTTAATTGAAGACGAAAGCGCAATTGCATTTGCACCGTATGGCTCAAGGTTCAGGGGACACTCAATAATAATGCCAAAAAGGCACATTGATTACGTGGGAAAACTTGAAGAAAATGAGATAAAAAGCCTGGCAAAGTTCATAAAAGCCATACTTGCGAAAAACCAGAAAATATTCGGCAGCCACTCCTATAATCTGATTTTCCATGAGCTTAAAGGCAATAAAGAACTTCATTTCTATGTAGAAATTACCCCAAGGTTTTCCAACTTTGGAGCAATGGAGCTTTCCGGCTTATACCTTAATTCATTAAGGCCCGAAGACTACGTTCAAAGATTCAATGAAGCCTATTAGCTCTTTGAAAGCAAAGAAAGCAATTCCATAAGATCGGCAGTGTTTCCGTACATTGCAACCCCTCCTACAAAAATTGTTTTGACTGCTGCCTTTGAATTCTTAACGTAATCAAAGAAATCCTTTCTGTATTTTTCTTCCAGGTTTTCTTTTATAAGAACATCAAAATCGCCTACATCATATGACTTAAACCTGCTTTTGTCTATAAGGTAACCGTAAACCCCCGTATCTCTGGCCTGCATGTCTATTATATCGGTTATATGGTATTCTCCGCCCGCTCCTTTTTTTACTTTTCCTGCCTTGCTTCCGCCCTCTTCATTAATGAGGTAAACCCCGCCTGCTACTGATAGCTCGGTTGGATTCTTCTTAACGTATTCCAGAGCAGGCTTCTCCACTATCTTTTCCAGCCTGTAGACATTATCCCCAAGATAATTGCCATAAGCAGCCGATTTCTCAGTGATTTTATCTATGCTGTTTTTCTTCATAGAAACGAATGTGTTGCCGTTATACCTTGAAAGCATCTCCTCAAGCAGAGAGCTTCCTCCCGCCATATTCTGCTGCATTACATCTGAAAACATGACGGCGCAGGGCTCATCTCTTATGAAACCATTTTTATATGCAACGTTGAGACCCGCCGCAGTTCCTAGAGGTTTGCCTGTTTTCTTATCCACTGGCTGAAAGTCCAGCCCTATATTTATTTTTCCGTTTTCAATCTCTTTTCTGTATTCGCTTAGGTTCCTTGCAACGTTTTCTTTGCTGAAGTAATCAAGAAGCATATTAAATGTCGATAACCCTTCTTTGTCATTTCTTGAAACAACAAGTATGTCCCTTATGCCTGCATTTATCATCTGGTATGCAATGATTTTTGACATTGGTATACTGCCGATAGGCAGCATCGGTTTTGGTATATAGTATGTAGCCGGCCTGGCTCTTGTTCCGCTGCCGGAAGCAAGTATAACTCCTTTAGTTATTTTATTTACCATAGCTTAATAGTGATACTATTACATTTAAATAGCTAACTGGAAGAGACTGCTCTCTTCCTCCTTGACTTGCGCATACCTGCAAGAGCTATGAACACAAGAGGGTAACTTATAATCAACACAAAAGAAAAGAAATAGGAGAGATAGGGCAAAAGGCCGATTATTGATAAAACTATGAAGAAAAGAACAAACAATGCAAGCAAATACCACCAATTGCCAAATGTGATATTCCAGCTCCTCTTCATAGCATCGACTGGGCTTTTATCCTCTACAACGGCAGAAACGGGTGAAAGGATCAATTTGAAAGCGAGGTAAATTCCAGGTATAACAAATGCAATAAGGCCCAAAGCTATTATAATTGAGGTTAAAAAGGTAGTTGCAAGCAAAGCCGGGTATCTTTTCACTGCTTTAGTTATTATGCTATGGAAATTTTTCTTTTTTCCTGCTATCCTAACAAATACAATACCGCTTATGAACGTGCTTGCAAGAAAAATCAGCACCGCATAAATCAAAAGATAATACAGGGTAAGTAAATTTATATTTGCACTGCTTATATTTGGAATTTTAATAGAATAGGAGGAATAGGCTGCAAAGACAATGTAAATCACTGCGTATATAACGGCAAGCGCAAAAAGCAAAGGATCCGTAAAAAGCAGAATAAAACTCTTCTTGAAGACCGCTATTGCATCAAACACCATTTTAATTAGAAAGAAATTATTATATAAATAAAGGAACACAGCAATAAATAAATCAAATAACTAATAATAACATGGAAGAACTGCTTGTAATGATATACGGTACACATCCAAAAAGCAGGAAACTTTATGCAGAAGCCGAAAAGATAATAAATTTAATAAGAGAGAGGGGGAGCATAAACAGGGAAGAATTGGCAAACGCACTCAATATAGACATAAATTCGCAGAACGGCAAGAAGCATTTTTACAACCTTATATCCCCGATGTTTAACACGATACTTGTATCAGAGCACAGGGGAAAAACAGTGTACTACAGGCTTTCATATGATTTGTTTAGAGTCTACATAGACGGGATAAGAAGAAAGGCAAAATATTATCTTATAAAGAATGCAGACAGTTTAAAGGAGGATACTGACCAGCAATGAAATATTATTCCGGAAAGGGGGATGATGGAAGAACAGACATAGCAGGCAAGAGAATAGAAAAGGATAACAATGTAATCGATTTAATAGGCAGTTTAGATGAGCTGAATGCATTTTTAGGATATGCTGCATCAAAGATAAAATATGATGACGTAAAAACAGCGATGAAAGAAGTGGAAAGAAAAATCTACGCCATAAGTGCATACGCTTCCGGCTATTCCGGGCTTGTAAAAAGAGAAAACGTGGAAATAAACAGAAAAGACGTGGATGAGCTTGAAAAGATGATAGATTCATTTGCAGGCGAAACAAAAGACATAATAAGATTTTTGTATCCAAACGGGAGCGAAGCAGGGTGTATAATAAACATATGCAGAACGATAGCCAGAAAGGCCGAACGATCGGCAATAAAATGCAAGCTGGAAAACAAAGAAGTACTTGCTTATCTTAACCGGCTGTCTTCTCTTTTATTTGTTTTATCAAGAGTTGTAAACAAAAGGGATGGATTCAATGAAGAGTTCTTTTAAACTTAAGCTACTACTACTCTTGTTTGTATCCCCAATTTCTTGCTCATCTTGAATGCTGCATCTTTTGCAGCTGCGAGGTTTGCCTTGTCAACGTGTATCTCAAATATACGCTTTCCTGCAGAAAGCCTTGCCGCCAACCCTATAGGCTTCCCAAACGATTTCTGCATACCTGAGGAGAAACGGTCTGCACCTGCTCCGGTAGCAAGCTTGTGTTCCCTTAGAACCTGGTGCGGATAAGCCACAACAACTATGTGAAAATTCTGGTCAGTTATTCTGTCAGTAAGGTACTTGTTGGCCACTATTCTTGCAGATTCTATGGCATTATCTCTTAACTGCAATGACTTCTCTGAAAGAAGAAAAACCCTGCTGTCAAATTCCCTTTTTGGATTGCCGGAATGGTACTGTGTTATCTTGGGTCTTTGAGCAATCTTTATGTAGCTTTTTGTTTTGTATTTGGATTTCCTGGTATAAGGTATCTTTAATTCCTTGTAAGATCTTCCTGGTCTTAATTTTGCCATATTATTTCTTGTCCTCCTTGTGCTTTGAAAGGTCTATCGTTATCTTGCCTGATAATTTTATCGGTTCCTTTATGTTTGGGAGTTTTATCTCAAAATTATCAAGATCAAATGAAAACTTCTTGTTCCTGCCGCCTAACATGCCGAAAAGCATCTGTGGAAGCATACTGAACAGTTTATTGTTTCCATTATCGTTCTTTTCCATAGGATTATTATATACTTACAGACCTTTATAAACGTTTATACGTTAAAATAAAGGCTTTTGACAGTAAATAAAAAACTTAAAATTTTACTGTTTCTGCGGCTTTTCTTCCTTGCTTTTACCGGAGAAATCGAGGTCGATTTTTGCAGAAAGCTTCACGGGGTACTTCAAACCTGACATGTTTATTTCAAGCCTGTCCAAGTTTATTGAAACCTTCCTGGGTCTTGCTTTCTGCTCATTCATATTGTCTTTTATGACCTTTGCTATCCCGGTTATTGCGTTATAAATCGCATTGTCTTCTTTCTTTTCCATATCAATACGTTGAATTATTAGAATATATACTTAACTTTATGCAATCAAAACAATTTTGAATCATTGAAAGAAAAGCAATTTAACTTGAATTTACAATTAAAAAACAAAACGTCGGGGATGGGGGTTGAACCCATTAAGGCTTGCGCCAACATGCTTTCCGTTTCTGGATAGCAGGCATGCACCTTACCGTTCGGTCACCCCGACTTATTACAGATTAGAGTAGCTAATCTATTTTAAGTTATTGCTATCGATTGCTCTTTAATTCTTTAAACAAAGATTAAAGCAAGCGACAGGCCATGGCTTCGAAATAGCTATCCATATAGAGGGTAACAACATTTTCTCCTTACAGTTTACCTACAAGCACGCTTCAGCTTAATTACAGTTGCTCCCTTCCGGGCCTGGCTGG
>JAMCSP010000018.1 GCA_023378865.1 Candidatus Parvarchaeota archaeon
AAAACAGTTCAGGGTAGAAGAAGAAAAAGCAGCTGATTTTATTAGAAAGAACATTAAAAAGCCGGTCTTTGCGTTTATCGATGGTATATATGCTCCGCCCGGAAAAAGGATGGGGCACGCCGGTGCTATTATATCTGGTAATGTTGGCACTGCGAAAAGCAAGCTAACAGCATTTAAAAAGGCAAATGTTCCGGTCGCAAGAACATTTAGTGAACTTTCTAGTTTTATAATAAAGAAATTAGGCTAAACATCGTATGTGTTATATTTAAAAATACAAAACGTTAAATATAATAAAAATATCTACTATATTGTTTATATAACAGATATTTAAGGAGGTAAATAAAAAATGGAAGAAGTAAATGGCGAAGAACAATTCGAAAAGTTGGTTCTTAAATCTAGTACACCTGTATTAGTGGATTTATGGGCACCTTGGTGTATGCCTTGTAGGTGGTATTCTCCAATAATAGAGAAGACTGCTGAGGAAATGAAGGATAAATTCAAGCTTGTAAAGATAAACGTAGATGAAAATCAGGAGATAGCAGCAAAATATGGTGTTGAAGCTATTCCAACTACTTTATTGATAGAAAATGGAAAAGTCAAAGCCAGTATTGTCGGCGCAATGCAAGCTGATCAACTTAAAAGTTGGTTAGGGAAGAATCTTTAGATGACAGAATTAACTTGGATGACCGGTGGAAAACAAGGCAGTGGCATAGATGTATCCTTGAGTTTGTTTTCAAGGGTAATGATGAAATACGGCTATAACATCTATGGTTATAGGGAATATTTCTCAAATATAAAGGGAATGCATAGTTTTTTCACTGTTAGAGTCTCCGACAAAGAAGTTGCTTCTATACCAAGCAAAGTTGATTTGGCAATATTCTTCGATACAGAATCTGTGTTAGGGGAAGTAAATGAAAGAGGAGAGGTTGTTCAAGAAGGACATATTAAAGACATCAAAGAGAATGGAACCTTGGTTATAGACAGCAAAGTTGATAAAAGCAAGATAAACAGAAAAGACATAAATATTCTTGATATAGATTTTGATGCTATAATAACAAGCGTAGCTAAAAAGTTGAATAAACCTACCAGTGAATTGATAATCTCTAAGAATATTGTCTGTGTTACTGCTTCCTGTTATTTATTAGGATTAGAGGATAGCTATATAGTAGAAGCAATAAAAACAGAGTTCGCAAAGAAGCCGAAAAGCGTCATCGATTTGGATATTTCCGTTTCAGAGGAAACTATAGAATACATGAAAAGCAAGAATGAATCACTTGCTAAGGAAACTTTAGACCATATAAAAACGAAAGGAATAGCTCCAATAACAAAACTTGACAATAAAAACAAAGGAGAACAGCTTTATATGGAAGGGTTTGCTTCTACCGCTATAGGCAAAGCAATAGCCGGCTGCAAAATGCAGATTTATTATCCTATAACCCCTGCCAGTGATGAAAGCGTGTTTATAGAATCACACCCTGAATTGGGTATACGCGTCGTTCAACCGGAAAGTGAGCTGGCAGTTCTGGCAATGGCAACTGGCGCAGCGATAGCAGGTGCTAGAGCTTCGACTTCAACTTCTGGTCCTGGTTTATCATTAATGTCGGAAACGGTTACTTGGGCAGGCATGAATGAAGTGCCAGTAGTTTTAGTAGATCATCAGAGGGGAGCACCAGCAACAGGTCAACCTACAAGAACTGAACAGGGTGACTTGATGTTTGCAGTTCATCAAGGTCATGGAGATTTTGGCAGGATAGTAATTGCACCAGGGGATGTAAAGGACAGCATAAAAATGACAGCGGATGCATTTAATTACGCAGAGCGTTACCAGCTACCAGTCATAGTGCTTGGAGAAAAGGCAATTTCACAAGGTTCGATGAATATAAGTAAAAATACAATCCTTGATATAAAGAAAAATTACAAAGTCGATAGGGGGAAATTAATAGAGAAAGTTGATGGCGAATACAAAAGATTCAAGTTTACAGCTGATAATATCTCTGAAAGAATAGTTCCAGGCAATCCCAATGCAATTTTTTGGTTGACAGGGGATGAGCATGATGAATGGGGGCACGTTTCTGAGGATCCTAATAATAGAATAAGAATGATGGAAAAAAGAAATGGGAAATACTCTCAAATACTAAAGGAGATAAAAGCAGAAGACAAATTTACTCTTATAGGCGATCCAAAAACTGCAGATATTTTAGTAATTACCTGGGGGGGCCCCTCCGAAGCGTTAAAAGAAGCAGCAAATGGAAAGAAGGTTGCGGTTCTTCAGATAAAATTAATACAGCCTCTTCCGACTGAGATACTTGACATTTTAAAGAATGCAAAGAAAGTCGCAATTTTAGAAGAAAATATATCAGCGCAGTTAAAACAGCATATTGCTTCAGTTACCGGCTTTGTAATACCAAATGAGATTTTGAAGTATAACGGAAGACTGGTAAGATACGATGAAGTTGCAGATGCAATTGATAAAATAATGAAAGGTGAAAGTAAGGTGATATTAAATGGCTACTGATGTTAAAAGTTTGACTTCCAATGAATTTAATGACTGGTGCCCAGGTTGCGGAGACAGTGGAATTGTATTAGCTGTCAAAAATGCGATTGTCAAGGCAGGTTTAGATCCGCATAAAACAGTAATTGTATCCGGGATAGGCTGCTCCTCTAAATTGCCGCATTTGGTAAATGTAAACGGCGTTCATACATTACATGGAAGACCGATACCTTTTGCGGAAGGAATTAAACTAGCAAATCCAGAGCTGACTGTTTTATTGGATAGCGGTGACGGAGATACTTACGGTATAGGCGTGGGGCATTTTATAAGTGCAGGCAGACGTAATACTGACATAAAACTTTTTATACATGATAACGGTGTTTATTCTTTAACAAAAGGACAGGCTAGTCCTACTTTACCGGAAGGGAGGCAAACAAAATCGCTTCCTGGGCCAAATATAAACGGTGCTTTAAGTCCTCTTTCGCTCGCGATAATGTCTGGTTATAATTTCGTTGCAAGAGCACAGAGTTTTAAGGTTAATGAATTAGCAGACATAATGGTTAAAGCTATACAGCATAAAGGATTGGCTTTGGTTGATATAATGCAAGGCTGCCCAACTTATAATCCAGAATTTACATCTGCGCCATGGTTTAATACCCATCTAAAGTCTTTGCCGCAGGATTATGATGGTTATGTTAAAGACCCCTCAAATAAAGAAGAAGTTAACGAAAAGAAGTTAAATGCAATAAAAATGCTATTAAGCGAGGATCCTGATAATATGTATACAGGCATTTTCTTTCAGAATGAAGATCCCGATACATTTGAAAGCAGATTACAGGCAAGGAAGATTCCTTCTCCGCTATCCCAAAAAATAGCCGATGAGAATGGAAATCCATTAACTGACATAGAGCCTCTATTAAAAGGATTAGAAGTATAAGATGGCAGAAGATATTGAAATAAAAGAAGGTTTGCAAGGAGTTTACATTACAAAATCATTAATATGCAAGGTTGATGGCCAAGAAGGAAAGCTTTATTATAGAGGTTATAAAATAGAAGATTTGGCAAATTACTCCTCTTATGAAGATGTATGCTATCTTTTATTGTATGGTAAACTTCCAAATTCAGAAGAACTTTCCAGTTTCATTGCAAGGATGAAAGAGGAAAGAGCAATATCTGAAAATACTAAGGACATAATCCGTAAGTTTTCCAAAGAATCGCAGGCATTGGATGTTCTAAGGACAGCGATGTCCTCTCTTTCTGCCGATGACAGCAAGCCATACAGTGACAATGAAAGTGAAAATATTGAAAAGGCTATAAAGATAATAGCGAAGACGGCTACAATCTCAGCTGCTATAGGTAGAATAAAAGAAGGAAAGGAAATATTAGAGCCAGATAATTCATTAAATCATTCCGCAAACTTTCTTTACATGCTTACTGGCAATAAACCGGATAAAGATTCTGAAAAATTAATGGATGTAATGTTTATTCTTCATGCAGAGCACAGTTCAAATGCATCTACCTTTGCGACTTTAGTTGCTTGTTCTACTTTAGCAGATATATACGCAGGAGTTACTGCAGGAGTAGCAGCATTGAAGGGGCCTTTACACGGTGGAGCTGATGAAGCAGCGGTAAAAATGATGAAGGAAATAGGAAATCCAGATAATACCGAGAATTATATAGAGGAAGCATTGGCGGGAAAAAAGAAAATAATGGGATTCGGACACAGAGTATACAAAACCTATGATCCAAGAGCCAGAATCCTTAAATCTTATTTGGATACAATAAAGGGCAATTCAAATGAGGAAATAAACAACCTGATAGAAATTTCCTTAAGGGCAGAGAAGATGATGATAGACAGGTTAGGCAAAAGCCATGGTATATGGCCTAATGTAGATTTCTTCTCGGGACCATTATATATGCATCTTAATATAAAACCGGAAATGTTTGATACCGTCTTTGCATCCAGTAGAACTGTAGGCTGGTGTTCTCATGCGATAGAATACTGGAGAAATAACAAACTTTTCAGGCCGTTGGAAGAGTACATTGGAAAAATTGACTTGGAGTATTTACCTATAGAGAAAAGGTAAGTACATTAATATGCAATATTTTAGTAGGAAAAGGGCCTTGTTATTTACATCATTGACGCATTTTGCTAATGATGGTAATTTTCTGCTTTTTTCAATACTCATAGTCTTTTTTGCTAAATTACCAGGAGCAAGTATTGCATTTCTCGGTGCAAATGCAATAATATATAATATTCTTTATGGAGTAATAAGCTTGCCTGTAGGGAAGTTTGCAGACAGATTAAATAATGATAGGTTTTTATTAGCATCGGGAATAGCATTAGAAGGTCTAGCAGCATTCTTTTTTGGGTTTGGATTTATTTATAAAATTTATTATATGGTCTTTATTATATTAGGTTCTATAGCTTTGGGTTCTGGTCAGGCTTTTTACCATCCAATAGGCGCTTCTGTGCTTTCTTTTGTTTATGAAAGCAGAGATTTAGGCAAAATTCTTGGAATAAACGGGGCATTTGGCAGTCTAGGGAGGGCGCTAATGCCATCTGTAATAACTTTTCTACTTCTATTCTTTGGCGGTTTTAAGGGAATGGAAATTATTGCAGTTTATGTTTGGATTTTATCAATGATAATATATTTTGGGATGTCGGGTTTTACAAGGCCTTTCAAAAAGCACAAGAAAATTAGAAAGAAGGAAGGTTTACCTAGCAGCATAAAGAAAAACCTTTACCTTGCATTGATCCCAATTTTTCTAAAAGGGGCTTTTATAATGGGCACAGTAACCTTTATCGCAGAATATATAGATAAAATTACAGGATCGGCTGCGTTTACCGGAATTATACTTACTATAAGTTTTATTCCAGCCATTTTAGGCCAGCCTCTTTTTGGCTATATTACTACTATAAAAGGCGGCAGATTCACTATTGCATTAACTTCCTTCCTTTCCTTTTTGGCGTTTCTACTATTTCTGGCTACTACAAATATTATAATTCTAACGTTTGCTTATGCTGTTTTGGCTTTTCTAATATTTACTGGGTTTTCAGTGCTTTTGGACTACACATATCAGTTAGTGCCAAAAGAATATTATTCGACTGCTTATAGTTTAGTGTGGGGAATCGGGAATATTTTGGGAGGAGCGTTTGGGATAGCTTTAATGACTTATTTCCTGACTTTTACAAGTGTTATAACCGGTATGTATTATATGGCAATATTATTCTTTATATCATTAATGTTCCTTCCTTTGCTTCCAAAATCTAGAAAAGATGAGTTGGTTACTTAATAAGAGCAGAGGCTATAGAAAATACAAAAAGTACTGCACCTATTACAATTATTATTTCTTCTGCTTCCAATGTCAAAATATTAAATTTATATAAGAAAGCCGAAGCTATCATCAATAGCAATCCAAGGAAAAACAAAGGATATCTGTACCTATCGGGAAAGTGCATATTATACCACCTGTAATATTCTAAAATCTATCGGCCATCCTGCGGCCAGTGCTCTCAAATACAAGTCAACAAGAACTATGAATACTAAGCTGATAAACGCCCATTCTTCATGTCTTTTATTAAGCATAGACTGGAAGTTAAAGAAGCCTTTTCTTGCTTTTGGATTTAATGCACAGTCATAGCATTTTACATTTCCTCCTGCAAATACATGTCTAAATGCATGGCAGGATAAAACCCATATTGTAAGCAGAACCGCATTTAACAGTATAAGAATGCTTGCGAATCTTAGAACGAAACCACCGAAATAGGTTACTGAAACATAGAAGTCATAGTAAAAGAATGGAAGAAGTGCTATTCCTATATACAGTAAATATCTATGCAGGTTATTGAACGCAAATAATGTTGTTTCTCCGGAATAACCTCTGCTTGCAGAATCTCCTCTTTCATCAGCAGCACAACTTTGCGGATGGTTGAAAATATTTCTGTAATAATCCTTACGGTATGCATAACAGGTCAATCTGAATAAGCCTACCACTGGAACCACTAATATAGTAGGAGAATAAAAAGGATCTATCAAGCCTTTATACTCTTTTACAGGGAAAACAAAGAGAGCAACTATCGCAAATATTAATATTGCTAGAAAAGACCATAATCTCCAATTAGGTTCTAATAATTCCGGTATTGCTTTTTTAAGCGCACTTGAAAAATTAGCCTCACTCTCCATGTTTTCTCCTTATTTTATTGAACAGCATTGTGACTGGGTCATAATAGCTGTCGACTATACTTTCCTTTTCAGGGATTATTGCATTATCAGTTATTGCTATATGTTCAGGGCAAACTGACTGGCAACATTTAGTTATGTTACAGTAACCTGCACCTCCCTCTTCATGCAGAAACTTAGAACGATTTATTGAATCCAAAGGGTGCATGTCTAATGAAGCTGCCTTTACCATAAACCTTGGCCCTATGTAATTTTTGTCATGCTCTCTTATGACATGGCATACATCCTGACAGAGAAAACATTCTATGCAGTTTCTAAATTCCCTTGATCTACTAACATCAATTTCATCTATCTGCCAGGGCTCTTTTAACCCCTTTTTTGGTGTAAACGCAGGTATCTTCCTTGCTATCTCCCAGTTTCTCGAAACGTCGGTCACTAAATCTTTTACAATTGGGAAGGCTTTCATTGGTGCAACATGTATCTTATCACCAAGTGAGTCTACTCTTGTTTTACACATTAAACTCGGTTTTCCGTCTATTTCTGCAGCACATGAGCCACATCTTGCGGCTTTACAGTTCCATCTAACTCCAAGTGTAGGATCTATGTTATTTTCTATGTAGTGTATAGCATCAAGAACAACCATTCCTTCTTCAACTGGAACGGTAAACTCCTGAAATTTCCCTTCTTTGTCCTTGCTTGGATCAAATCTGTATACATTCATTTTTACTTCTTTATTCATAGGTTTCCTCAGGCAATATTTCTTTTAAGTATGGGGGCATTTCCGGCGGCGAAAAGGTATAGCTTTCCAATTTATCTTCGTTTTTCCTGAATATTATATTTTTTAACCATTTCCTATCCTTTTTTGGGTAGTCGTTCCTATAATGTGCCCCTCTGCTCTCTTTTCTCATTATTGCCCCCCTTACAAGCAATTCTGATATTTCAAGCATGCTGTGAAGTTCCAAGCATTGCAGCAATCCGGGGTTATACTGCAGATTACCCCCGACCCCTATATTCTTGTATTCTTTTTTTACATCAAGTATAACTGAAAGGGCTTTTTGCATATTCTGTTCGTTTCTTACTATACCAACATTTTCTGACATAGTTTTTCTGAGTTTTTCTGTTAGTGAATATGGATTAGTCCCGTTAGTGTTTATAAACCCGCTTACTCTCTTTATCTCTTCTGTTATTTCAGCTTCGGGTATCTTTTCCAAATTTGCTTTTTTAGCGTAAGCGGCAGCATTTATTCCAACATACTTACCGAAAACCAATAAATCTGCAAGCGAATTTCCACCCAATCTGTTAGCGCCATGTACTCCTGCAGCAGCCTCACCTACTGCAAATAACCCGTTTATATTTGTTGAGTTAGTTTCAGGGTCAACTTTTATACCTCCCATAAAATAGTGTGTAGTAGGCCCAACTTCCATTTTTTCCTTTGTTATGTCTACACCTGCAAATTCTTTGAATTGCATGTACATCCCCGGAAGTTTTTTCATTATGAAGTCTTTTCCTTTATAGGATATATCTAATAGCACTCCCCCGTGTTCTGTGCCTCTGCCTTCCTGTATCTCATTGTATATGGATCTTGCAACGACATCCCTTGCATCAAGTTCCTTTTTCTGCGGAGAATACCTTAACATAAACCTTTCTCCTTTTGTATTGTAAAGCAAGCCGCCTTCCCCTCTAACTCCCTCTGTTACGAGTAAACCTCTAACGCCGGGAGGCCATACCATTCCTGTAGGGTGAAATTGCATCATCTCCATATCCATCATTTCTGCACCGGCATCGAATGCCAATGCAATTCCGTCCCCAGTGCTTTCCCATGAATTAGATGTAACTTCATATATCCTTCCGCAGCCCCCTCCAGCTATGATAGTAGACTTCGAATTTATCGCAATAAATTCACCTGTTTTCATATCTAATGCGACAGCTCCTATAACTTTGTTGTTCTTTTTTATCAATTTGGTTACAAAGACTTCGTCCATTATTTTTACGTTGCTGCTGTGTAATATCTTGTCTTCTAATGTCCTTAATAACTCTAATCCTGTCTTATCACCAACATGGCATAACCTTCTGTAAGTGTGTGCTCCGAATGCTCTCTGCATTATCTTTTTCTCAGGCGTTCTGTCGAAAAGTGCTCCCATCCTTTCTAGTTCATACACTCTATCCGGTGCCTCTTTTGCTAATTTTTCTACTAATCTCCAGTCAGAAAGATATACGCCTTCTACCATAGTATCTTTAAAGTGCACTTTCCAGTTATCTTCAGGATCTACATCTCCAAGAGAAGCAGCTATGCCGCCTTCTGCCATAACTGTGTGGGCCTTTCCGAGCAGCGATTTAGATAGAATTGTTACGCTCACACCAGTATTTAGGGCTTCTACCGCAGCTCTTAACCCAGAGCCACCAGCTCCAATTATCAGCATATCCGTATCTATTGTTTTGTAGTTTTGGCTGGGCATAAATAGATTTAAGTAAGTATAATTTAAATTATTATGTATGAGGTTTGAAGAGCTTTGTAACTATCTGCTTAAATTAGAGAAAACCTCGAAAAGACTTGAGATGATAGATATTCTTTCAGAAGTTTTCTCAAAGACAAAGAAGGAGGAAATAAATTATACTGTAAATTTTATACAGGAGCAGTTGCTCCCTCCCTTTTATAATATACAGCTGGGAATAGCAGATAAGATGGTAGAAAAAGCTATAGCTATTGCGTATAATAAACCAGTTTCAAGAATATTAGAAGAGTATAAAAAAGTAGGAGATCTGGGAGAGATAGCAGAGAAAGAATCGAATACCTCTAATAACCAGAAAACAGATATTACTGAAGTGTACAGCAAACTTTTGAAGATAGCAAAGATTTCAGGAGAGGGAAGTATAGATGAAAAGATAAAGGAACTGTCAGAACTTATAGCCAATATCTCCCCAATAGAATCTAAGTTTGTTATCCGCTTTGTAATGGGAAAATTGCGTTTGGGCGTAGGCGAAGCAACTATAATGGAAGCGCTATCAAAGGCAAGAACCGGGAGCAGGGAATTCAAAGCCAATATAGAGAGAGCCTTTAATCTTTGTTCTGATCTTGGTTATGTTGCAGAGGTCCTTTATTTAAAGGGAGAAGCTGGAATAAACAAGTTTGAGATAAGTGCGATGAAACCGATAAGACCTGCATTAGCTGAAAGATTGGGCTCTTCAAAGGAAATCCTGGAAAAGATGGGGAAATGCGCAATTGATCAAAAGTTAGATGGTTTTAGGGCCCAGGTTCATAAAAAAGCTAAAGAGGTAAGGGTCTTTTCTAGAAACTTAGAGGATATAACACATTTTATGCCTGAAATAGTAGAAGAAGTAAAAAAGATAGACTGCCAGGATTTAATAATAGACGGGGAGGCTTTAACTTATGATGAAAATACGAATGTCTTATACCCCTTTCAGATAACAATACAAAGGAAAAGAAAGCATAATGTGGAAGAGCTCTCCCAGGAATTGCCATTGAGACTTTTTGTTTTTGATATAATGCTTTACAACAGGGAAAACATGATAAATGAACCTTATATAAAAAGGAGAGAGTTATTGGATAAACTGTTTTCAAATACAAAGACGATATCTAAGACAAAAATGATAATAACAGACGATGAGAAAGAAATAGACAAGTTCTTCGATCTTACAATTGAGGAAGGCTTGGAAGGTATAGTAGCAAAACGTTTGGATTCCCCATATTCTGCAGGTGCAAGAAACTTCAATTGGATAAAGATGAAACGTTCCTATAAGTCCAAATTGAATGACACTATAGACCTTGTTATTTTGGGGTATTTTAAGGGCAGAGGACAAAGAGCAGGGTTTGGATTGGGGGCAGTCTTAGCAGGAGTGTACGATTCAAAGGAAGACAAATTCAAGAGCATAACAAAGGTAGGTTCGGGCTTCTCTGAAGAGCAGTTTAAACAGCTTTTCAAGATATTGAATGAAATAAAAGTAGATAATAAACCAGCAAGGGTGGACAGCATAATGCAACCTGATGTTTGGGTGGTTCCAAAATACGTAATAGCAGTAAAAGCAGATGAAATCACAAGAAGCCCGACACACACTGCAGGTATGAAAGATGGCATAGGTTATGCGCTTAGGTTCCCTAGGGCAGTTACTTTCATACGCACGGATAAAAAAGCAGAGGACGCAAATACTGTAAAAGACATAGTAGAGATGTACGGCCAGCAGAAGAACATAAGCATTAAAAATTAAGAATGTATTGATGGTGTATGCTTTTGAATGAAGGTAAGGATTCGTTTTTAGAGGAAGTAGTGAGCTTTAATGACGCTAAGTATGTTATACTACCAGTGCCATTAGATGTAACAACAACATACTTAAAAGGAACAAAATTTGGGCCAAGGTCGGTTATTGAGGCATCACGTTCACTGGAAAATTATGATTTTGAGCTTAATTACGAGCTTAAAGACAAGATATTCACTCTTAATGAACTTGAATTAAGCGGAGACATAAGAAATGCAATAGAGATAATAAATTTAAGCGCTTCCGATCTTGTCTCTGCAGGCAAAATACCAATATTGTTAGGAGGAGAGCATACTGCAACCTACGGTGCTTCCTTAGCTTTTGGAGAAGATGTTGAGTTCGTGATATTCGATGCTCATGCCGATTTCAAACCGGATTTCTTAAAGCTAGAGATAAATCACGCCAGCAATGCAAGGTTGGTTAATCTTAGAAACAATGTTTCTCTTATAGGGGTAAGAAGCTTTAATTTAGAAGAAAAAACAGAAATAGAAAAAAGAAAGCTTTTAGTGATAACCAAAGACAAAATAAACGATGATAAAAGCTTAAACTCCTTAATCAATTTAATAAGGGGCAAAAAAGTTTATATTAGTATCGACATGGACGTTTTTGATCCTTCTATGGCACCAGGAGTTGGAACACCGCAGCCAAATGGAATACTTTACAGCGATTTTCTTAATTATGCTTCTGCCATTATTCGTAATTCCGCTTTAGTAGGTATGGATGTGATGGAAACCAGGCCATTAAGCGATAACAATATAACAGAAATACTTGCGGCGAAACTGATAATTGATTTAGTTTCTTTAAACGAACTTAAAAACAGGCATTGATCAGATGTGGGTTGCGCTTATTACTAACCCCCCTACTGACGCGAATACTAACGTTACTATAAATGCTATCAATATATATAAGACCATTGAAATAAGAAGCATGGATGCCATCGTGTCTCTCATCAGTATCCTGTCACCAGGTTGTGAAATAGTGGATACTGCATATCCTATTATAAGGCTTAAGCTTACAAGGTATACCCCTATTATTACCTGAAAAGTATACAATGGTATTGCCCCGCCGCTTAAATTAAATAAACTGAATGCAAACGGAACCACTGATGAAACACTGCTGCTAGAGGATGTACTTGCTGCACTTTGTATCGAACTTATACTGCTGGAAAGAGAAGTAAGCACAGTACCTATTAAAGTAGTTAGTCCCACTACTATACCGGCCATTGCAGGGCTTATCAATCCAACTTCTACGCGCATTCCTGAAGTGACTTCTTCTAAAAGTGAACGTACCTGCTCTTCTATCCTACGCAAGTTTGCAAGGTGCTTTGAAACGTAAGCTGTGGCTACTGAAGCGTTTCTTACGCTTTTTGCAGCGGAGGAAAGAAAAATTTTCGTAGATGCAAGAATCATAGGTGATGGGAAAAAACGGGTAGAACCGTTCGTTGCATTAAAAAATGCGTCTTTTAAAGACATGCCAAGTTTTCTAATGTTGTTTATTGTTACATCAAAGAATTCTGAAACGGGTGTGCCTTTCATGTTTTCTTCTACTTTTACAAGAGTAGCTTCTGGTGGATAGCCCTGTGCAAGGAAAGAGCTCATTTGCGACATTGCAGCACCGAAAGATGTTTCTATTGAGTTTAATTCTTCTTCTGTTTCTTTAAGCTGTATAACTGAAAGTTTAAGGTAAACCACTATTGAGAAGCCTATAGCCGCAGTTATAAACATCGAAACGTATATCTGCGTTGGCCCAAATTTTAAAAGCAGAGGATAAAGAAAATAAACTGGCAGCATGAAAAGGATGAATATTAATATAGCGGGCAGAAGTGCGCTTATGCTTATATTTTTCTTTCCCAGTTTTAAAAAGAAATTCCCAACTTTTGGTATGTTTGGTATATTGTTTATATCCGGTGCTCCGAATCCGCTTGGTCTCGTGAGCAATTTGTTTCTTATCAAAAAATAAACCATTAAGGGTAAACCTACATCGTACATCAGTGCAAGCAGCAACCCAAAATCAGGAACTGCTACAAATGCCATTAACATTGGGGCTAAAACCAATCCTAAAACTGGAAGGACCATACCTATCATATATATTGTGTTTAGCGGCTCTTTCAATGATGAAGCATATTTTGTCATTGCCTCAAAAGTACCTCCTAATATCCTATCAGAAGCTTCATCCAATAATCCCAATCTTGCTTCTTCTGTTTCCTGCGAAGTCGAACTTTCTATAAGGAAAAGCGCATCCGTAAACGCCGGGCTTGATTTCGCCCATCTTTTTGAATACTCATCCAATGCTTCTTTTATATTATTGTATTTTCTTGCTGCTGTGTCCCATATCAATTTTTTTAAATCAAGTGCTAGATAACTTGTCAGGTTATCGGAAGCAAATTGTACAGCTCCTTCCAAATTTGGAGTTTGTCGCATAAATATGACCATGTAAAGTATCATGGTAACAAGGTCACTTGAAGACTTACTTAATCTAACGGTCATTTGTTGTTGAGGAAATATCTGTACGCCTATAAATGAAATAACGCCCAAGAACATAAGTACTAGGCCAGCAATTATCTGGCCCAAAACAAGAAGTATCACTCCCAAAAACATCAAAGCTACAAGCATAAATATGCCAAAGCCGTATAACTGTTTCGCATCAAAATCATAGCCAAGAAGATAAAGCAGTGTGTTTATTTTCTTTTCCTGTTCTTTGTTTATGTTAAATTTTATTATCTTACCTATAGTATTTGCTCCAAAGTTTATTATTTTTGAAAAGTTTGTTGGGTTTTTCTCTTTGAATATCTTATATTCAAGTGACCTTAATTCCTCTCTAACATTTTCGTCTTTTTTATATAAATCGCTTGAAACCAAGCTTTCTTTTGTGTAGTATGTATCTATAAAGTTCTTGTCTATCTTTACAGAAGGTACGATCTCCTTTACTTTTTGCTTCTTAGCCATAAATCAAATAAATTTACAATGTTTTTCCTTTCTGCAGTTCCATACTCTTCTCTTAGTCTACTTATTATATCATAGTATTGATCTATTGCTGCAGAAGTGAATTCAGCTTCCAATAATGCTGGGTTATTAACTTTGTTTGCGTAATTAGATAATGCATCTAATATCTCTCCTCTTGCTCTTATATTTTCAAGCACAGCGTCCCAGTTGCCAGCCCAATCCTCCACTTTCGATGCTATTTCTTTTATAACATAACTGTTACCTTCCAATAAATCATTTGATGGGTCAAGACTATCTTTGTGTATATCATATTTCACCAAATCTACAAATCCATTTTCATACTGCGGGTCTTCGGTCCAGTCCTTTCTTACTTCGGTTATATTAAGTACTCTTCTTCTTTCGCTTAATCTGTCTTCAGTTCTTATTTTATTTACAGAGACTATTAAATCCGTTGCTTTGAAGCTGGTTCTTGGAACATTTAGATCATTTACAACCCTATCAAAGACTCCATAAGGGTTTTCACCATGTATTGTACCCATAACCGTGTTTGAAAGTGCGCCTACACGCATTGCTTCATACAAGGCTTTTGCTTCTGTGCTTCTTACTTCCCCAACAATTAATGAGCTGTCCCCAAGTCTTAATGTAGTCCTTATGCCTTCATCTGCACTCATTTCCGCTCTCTCTCCAGTTATTGCGCTTTGCACTTTTAAAGACAGCATATCGTATCCTAAATTGACAAACGAATCCGTAGGGATTTCTAAAGTATCTTCAACTGTTATTATTCTATATCTTTTCATTAAAAGCAGCATCAATGCAGTCAACATAGATGTCTTCCCTGCTCCACGTGTGCCGCTTATAAGTATTGTTCTTGCGCCTTCCACGCAAAACCAAAGTAATCCGGCTGCAAAAGGAGATATCATTTTATTGCTTATAAACAGCGGTATCGTCCATGGCTTTTCCCTATGCCTTCTAAATGCTATACTTATCCCGTCCGGAGAAAGAGGACGCTGGGCTATTGCAACCCTTGATCTGAACAGATCCGTTATAAGTTCAGTATCCAGTACAGGGTGGCCCTCATCAAGAGCCCTTCCTGACATTAATCTAAACCTGGAAGACCACGCATCAACTTCCTTTGCATTTGGTATAATGTTCGAAGCACATTCTCCATATTTTGAATGCTTGACAAAGATTGGAGATTTGCTTATTGGCGAGTTTATATATACATCTTCTACCATGTCATCTGACAGAACAATCTCTGTCATTCCGAAGCCGACAGTTAACCTAACAAGTATTCTTGCAAGCTTGTCTATATCTTTGAAACTTAGACTGTATCCATTTTTGGTGCTTATGTCTGCAATCATGTCCTTGCTTATTTTGAAAAATACTTCTCTCATCCTTAAAGGATCAGTAAACTCATTTTCCTGCGGTCTGTAATCTATTAAACTATTCCTTACCTGATCCAGTATGTCATACTCTTCTACATTAAGCAGTAATTCTGGAGGCGATAAATGGTATAGGTATTGTGACATTCCGGGTATACGGTATATAGTTACTTCTGTCTGGTCTTCATCTCCTAATTTATAATTCTCCAGTTCTACTGCCGAGAGAGGGGGCTCTGACATTATCCTTGTGTATGTAAAATTTGGTCGTATTAGCGGTTTAAAGATTGCACGGTATGGTTGCCTATCTCCTATTTTATAACCTAGTATAAGGTTTAGGTTTTTGTTAACTATTTTTATTTCGGCTATTTGCGTTATAAGATTTGAAAATCTTTCAAGAAAAGTGGAAAACAATGCCGAGTCACTATTCTCCTGCTTTACTTTAAACTCTCTTAAAAATCTTAATCCAAGTACATATGCTCCGATAGGGTCTCTTTTTAGACGGTTAAACAATATGTAATTAAATTTTGATACTTCTTCAGGGAAATTCTTTTGTATGTCGTTGTCAAAAGGCTTGGAAAGATCGGACTCAAGTACGGCCTTATATTTATTTGCAAGGTCATTTAAAAGATTTGTTTGTTCTTTTGTGTATATGTAGTTTCTGTCGCTTACTATTGTAAGTAATGTTATATCTCCAGATTCGATTATTGCGTTTATTATTTTTTCGAATATATCTTCATTGTCTTCTGGATTTGGGTAAAGTACATCTAAAGGTACTTTGTATGTAAGCGTTATTTCTCCCTCTTCCCTGGAAATAGAATAATCTTTGTTTTTTAATTCCATTATTACTATTATATTGTCTGCAAGCATTTATTTATGTTTTTTACCGTATTTTCTGTGTCTTATACGTTCCACTAAAAGCAAAATCACTAAAATCACCATTATGGTGCCGATTATTATATATAATTCATATAAACCAGCTGTAATCGATAAAGTACCGGAAAGAGCATTTAAGTTATTAAAAAAGAATTTCGAATTATAAGCCGTTATGGTTGCATTGTACGTTTTCTGCGGTAGATTTATAAATGTAACTGACCCCAATACGTTTGTATAATTTTTGAAGGATGCATTATCAATGTTTATAGTTACACCTGCTCCGACAACAGGGATTCCTAGTATTGTTACCACCCTTATATTTATGTTTGATACCGGGATAGTGACATTTAAATCATTTTCTGAATTCGTCTTTACTGTCTGGTTTATGTTTAAGTTAGTATTGTCATAACTCACATTTCTGATTGTAATCACACTGTTTCTGGGCGCCCAAATATAATAATTTTGGTATATCTCAGTTATATTTTCAAAGGACATATAGAAGTAAGAAGGCCTAATTACTGCGCCCTGTTTTGATAAAAAGTTTATCGTGTAATTATACTCTTTTATGAAATTTACTGTTATAGTGCTTTGGAATTTACTTGTTAAATTTAATGTAATATATCTATTTCCAGTTATTATCTGCGGACTGGCATAGACATAAAATCTAGAATTATTGCTGGAATATACATAACCTCCATTACTTACCCTAGAATAAACTTTCTGAATAGTTTTTGATAGCGGAACAGTTCTGTAATAAGAAACGTTTGCGGATAATCCAGCCGTTCCGTTCAAAAATTCGAAAGTTACTTTTGGGTCTTTACTCCATGAAAAGCTTACGTTGAAAGGAGACAGTACCTGTATTGTATAATCGGGAATTTGCAGTAATGTCCCATTGTCTATGCTGAACCCAAGCAAAACTTCCTGGTACTGTGAGTAATTTTCCAGTTTTTGGGCGGATATAGTTAAAGTACTTCCATTCCGTATGTATGCACTTTTACTGTTTATTCCGTTGTAGTCATACTCATTTACAAGAAAATAAACCGAAAAATTCATGTTTATTGTGCCGGATTGGTTTATGAAGAAAGATGCTGTATTATTGCGTGTATTCACAATTCCAGACATCGAAGTAAACAGGATTCTTTTATCTGAGCTAATATTCTGTGAATACGCAGCAATATTTATTTTTTCACCGAATGCGAATTTTAAAGTCGTCGATTTAGAATAATTTTTGCCGTTTACGCTGAAAACACCGCTTACAGGATCGTTAAAGTATACCTCGTAAGTGGTATTTGAAAGTGCTTCTACAAGTGGATATACTTTTGGAGAACCCAATCCCGTTACTTCATTGTATTCTCCATCTGCACAATATAAGTCATTACAGCCGCTTGTTATATTGTTAAAGATAAGGCTGCCTACGCTGTTAAATAGGTTGTAAAGATGGCTGTTTAAGTATCCCTCTTCACCGTGTAAGTTTTGGTTTATTAACGAATCAATCGCGGCCCAGGACGGTGCCGCCAAGCTTGTTCCATAAAGCGCGGTCCAGTCTGAGTTAGCGTATACACAAACAGGCGTTCCGGCGTCAAATGCAACATCTGGCACCATCCGATAAGAGCTTATATCTGGTTGAAATGCAGGTCTTGTAAAAAACTGGCTTTGTCCACCCCCGCTTCCGTTCCAGCCTACTTCTGATTTGTAATCTCCATTTGAATATACAGACAGAGTAGTACCACCGACTGCTATAACATTCGGGCTCGAGGCTGGAAAGTTAACATTTGGGGTATTATATGAATTATAAGCTCCAGTGTCACCACTCGCTACAAATATATTTATGCCTTTTGATTGCGCAGATTGGAAAATCGAATTTAAATAGTTTATAGACTGTTGAGAATAATCAAGTTCTGATGACCCCCAGCTGAGTGAGATAGTATCTGCAGGTACATTATTTATTGTGTAATTTACAGTCTGGAAAAGCCATGAGTCGTTTGGAGCAATAATTAGGTATATTCTTGCATTCGGTGCCAATGAATGTGTCATTTCTACGTCTAAAGCGGTTTCATACGTCCAGTTAATTGGATAAGAATTGGGACTTCCAAATGGTTCTTCTATTACAAGGTTAGAGCCGTTTGTAAGTGCGTTTAAACCGTAATATGAATCAAATGCATTTACATCCTGCTGTAAATTTGGATCACCATGTGCTACTACAATGGCAATGGACTGCCCATTTCCATTTATGCTTAAATTATACAAAGGTAAAAAGTTATAAGCAGTTTGCAGATCCTGAGGGGTTAGATAGTTGCAAACCTGGTTTTGCAGTGGGGCCTCCTGGAAATTCAAATTTATTCCTTTAGATGCATGAGTTATTGATACTGACAATAATAGCATTATTAAAATAAGTAATGGTATCCGTTTTTGCATAGGCTAGTAAAACAGCCACTAAATTTAAAATTATTGTAATTTCAAATATAGAAAAAGTTAAATACTAAGCTATTTATTGAAACTAAATGAAATTACCCAGTCAGGTTAGAAGATACTGTAGATTCTGCAAAGAGCATACGCTACAGAAAGTAGTGCAGGTAAAGGGTGGCCAGAGAGGAACACTGACGGCAGGTAGCCGTAGAAAAGGCTGGAATCTTGAGCACGGTTATGGTTCCACTCCCTATCCGATGTTTGAGCATGCAAAGAGGCTTGGTATAAAGCAGTCAAAGAGGATAGACTTAAGGTATAAATGCACGAAATGCGGTAAAATGACTACCCAGAAAAGAGGCAAAAAGGCTAAAAAGCTGGAGATAAAGTAAAATGGAAGAAATAGTATTTAGGCCATCAGAAGGCAAATTTTCAAAAGTAAGATGCAACAAATGCAAAAACGAGCAGGTAATATTTACAAAGGCCTCTACAGAAGTAAGATGTCTGGTATGTAATGAAGTTCTTGCAACGCCTACAGGTGGAAAAGCCAAAATACTGGCAGAAGTAATAGAGAATTATTCCTAATCTTTAATGTTTTTGAATTTTTGATTTAATAGCTACTACTCTTTGTAATATTTATATATCACCGGCTAATTTAAAAGCTTATGGATGTATACGATGCTATAACCAAGAGAAGAACGGTTTATTCCTTTTTAGCTAAAGAAGTAAGCGAGGATATAATACTTAAATTAATAGATTCAGCAGTCAGATCTCCGACCGCAGGTGGAATCAGGGAGTATGAGTTCATCATAGTCACAAACCCAGCTCTAAAATTAGAAATAAGCAAAATTTCTCTTACACCGCATATAGACTCTGCACCGCTGATAATAGTAGTAATATGCGATAAATCAAAGATGGATGCAATATTCGATAAAGAGGACAGCGAAACTTTCTGCGTTGAAAATGCGGCGCTTGCAATAGAAAATCTGCTCCTTGTAGCAAGTAGCTATGGTTTGGGAAGTGCGTGGATAGCAACTCTGCAGCAGGATGAAATCAAGAAAACTTTAGCTATACCAGAAAAATATAAGGTGAGAGGGATAATTCCCATTGGCTACATAAAGGAAGAAGGAGAAGTGAAGCCCATTGGGCCAAAAGCAGATTTAAGCAAAATAGTACATATAGAAAAGTTTAATAGCAATGCAGATTAAAATATAAAAATATGTTAAACAAAAAAGCACAGACTAGGATGCCTTCTTCATTTGGAGGGTTAGTTCAGTACTATTCGGATTACAAAAGTAAGATAACGATCAAGCCAAGAACAGTAATAATTTTTGGAATTATTTTAGTTATAGTAGTGGTTGGAATAAAATTAGCATTCGGTAGTTAAAAAATAAAAAAGCAGTTTTTGAGTCCGAGTATGCAAAAACTGCCTTTTAATAAAAAAACTCATATCCCTTTTTAATTTTGTTTATATTAAAGTATTTGCTGGAAACTATTGGAAACTATTAACTTCCATTTTTTCTATAAAGGTATCTATATCTTCACCATCGTTCTCGGATATTATTTTTTTCGGGGGCAGTATTATAGTTCTTCCTCTACTGAAATGTATGACAAGTCTGAAAGGAAAACCCGCATATTTATCTTCCATGTAGCCATAATAATAAAATTTATGCTTGTTTGTCGATTTAATCTGCAAAAAAATGCAAATTCCATTTTTAAATGCTATTATATCATATTCCCCCAGGCTTCCGCCTGCCCTTACTACTTTCCAGCCTCTTTTTATGAAATTTAACTTTACGTTTCTCTCAGCACGGTAACCTTTCATTTTGTTAAACATATTTACAGCCTCTTCACTTTATTTACTCTTCCTTCCTGTTTTATTTTTATAAGTTTGTAATTCATCAATTTTGACAGTATCTTGCTAACCTTTATCTTTGAGAATCCTGTATTTTTTATTATATCTGCCTGATAAGTAAATCCGCTCCTGTTAACGGCTGCTAAAACTGTCCTTTCATCACGGTTTAATAAATCTAGGATAAATTTTTTATTCGATTTTTTCTTTGTTTTTTTCAAAGAATTTTTTTTGGAATTAGTATGGTAAAAGTACCAACTAGCTATAGCCACAAAAAATATGATTATTGGAATAATGTAATACAGGTAATAACTCTGATTTGAAGGTTTTTTGCTTACTAATTTTAAGTTATACTCTATTTCAAAAGGTAGGTCTATATAATATCCAGTGATGTTTATGTAGCTTTGGTTTATTAACTTCCAGAATACCTCAAAGTGATTGCCGAAAGGCGTTATAGTTGAGCTTGGTACTTGATATGCACCGCTTGGTATATACGCACCGCTTGGCAAAAGCATTCTTATGTTTAATGAGCGGGTAAAACTGAAAGGAAAAAAGAACAAAGTTGAATTAAATGAGCCGTTTGTATTGCTATAATTTTGATAATACCCGTATTTTAAGTTTATTGGTATACCTGCCTTTATATTATATACCTCTACCAATACGCAGCTAATAGAGGGAGAAGGTGTGCGACAGTTCGTAGAATTATAAATCCTGAATTTTAATCCGCCTAAAACTGTTAAATTATCTATGTTTGAAGGCAGGCTTATATTGAATTCAGGATCAGATATATTGTATAATTTTATAGAATATTGTACGATTGAGTAAGAATAAAGGTTTGAGGTCTGTGTAATGTTGTCAGATATATTTACTTGTGAATATGGCTGCGCATTGGCCTTTCCAACCATAATTAAAACTATAAATACTGCAAGCAACAAAATAACATATTTAAATTTATTTCCTTTCATAGTCATAATTTAATACATTTTACATTATAATATAATAAACTAAGGTTTAAATATAAAAAAGTAATAAATGATGAGATATGAGAACTGCCAAATACGGTGTAGGTGTTAGGAAAAGGATCGATGCGATAAAGCAGCAGAGGTCTGAAAAGTATCCTTGCCCCAGGTGTAAAAAACTGTCTATAAGGCGCCAGTCTCCCGGTATATGGAAATGCAAACATTGTGGGCTGGTAATTGCAGACAATGCATATAACTTAAGTTCAAAGGTGATATAATATGTCAAAATACAAGTGTTTTAATTGTGGAGCTACTGTAGACTCATCTGAGGTAGGAGACATAGTTAGATGCCCTTACTGCGGTGGCAGGGTTTTAATAAAGAAAAAGCCGGAAGGTGGGCATCATGTCAAAGCAAGATAATCCTTTTAATGCTAGTATTAAATTAAGGCTTGACGAAAATTTTCTGCGTAGTATCTTTCATGCATTATCATATAACATTACAAAGGATAAAAGAGTAAAGACGCAAATGAAATTAAAACCAGATGAACTGGACATAACAATAAATGCAAACGACTTTAATATACTTCTGGCGGTAAATAATAGTATAATGCAATCAATAAAAATGTTGGAGACTATAAATGTATATGAATGAAGAAGAGTTTGAAGAACTTAGGCAACGTTTGCAGGTCGAAACAACGCAGAAACAGACACTGCAATTGCAGTATAATGAACTGAAGCGTACAATAGAAGAAGTTGAAAAAACACAAGAGGGTTCCGATCTGTTTCAACTGTCTGGCCAGATACTGATTAAGAAGGACAAAAATGAGATATTAAAAGATCTTAAAGAAAAGTCAGAGATAATAGATTTTAGGTTAAAAGCTTCTTCTAAGTCAATAGATGAATTAACAAATAAGCTTCAAAGCATTCAGGACAAGAACAAAAAAGCACAGTAAAAGCTTCACGGCAAATATTTTTATTGATTGAAAACAACAATAGATTATGTTCGATTTTGTTACTTTAGGTTCTGCAACGAAGGATACCTTTCTTTTTCTGGACAAAGCGCTTCTAAAACCGGGAGTAAACAGGCATTTCCTTGAGATACCTACTGATAAGAAAATAGACGTAAATAAAGTTCTTGAATTCAGCGGTGGCAGTGCTACAAATGCCGCGGCTACATTCGCAGCATTTGATAAGAAATGCGCAGTTATATCAAAGATAGGTAATGATGAATACGGCCAGTTTGTAATGAATGATTTAAACAAACGGAAGATAAGTACCGAACTTATAAAGGTATCTAACGGAGAGACCCCTTTCTCAAACATAGTTGTATCCTCAAGCGGTGACATGATCCTGCTGATACATCGCGGTATAGAGAGCACATTATCATTGGAGGATATACAGCTTGATTTTAAGTCAAAGTGGCTTTACATTGGGCCGTTGCCATGTAAAAACACGGACCTTCTTTTAAACGTTTTGAAGTTTGCTAAAGCAAATGACATGAAAACCGTGCTTAATCCCGGTTCTGTGGAGTTGAATTTAAAGTTAAAGAAGATGGCTCCTGTATTAAAGTATGTAGACATAATAAGCATGAATGATGATGAAGCCAAAAAATTTGTAGGCTATGCAAATGATGTAAACAATCTTTCTAAATTAGCTGAGCATGTAAATGAGATAGCCATAATAACTAAAGGAGACAAAGGATCGCTTGTTTTATCCAAAGAGAATCTTTACATAGCTAATACTTTTAAAACAAAACAGATAAATTTTGTCGGCGCAGGAGACGCATTTCTATCTTCGTTTGTAAATGCCATTGATGATGGAAAGGACATAGAACAAGCTATAACAGCAGGAAGCTTCAATGCCAGCAACGTCATACAGAAATATGGAGCAAAAGAAGGCATAACTGGCAAATATCCTCCGGAAAATATGAAATTAAGGATAGCAAAAAGCAAGATAACTATATAATAACTAAAAGTTTATAGTTAATATGGAAAAATTACCATTAAGGGGAGTCTTTCTTGCTTATGATCATGGCCTTGAACACGGCCCAACTGATTTTAATGAGCTTAATGTTTCTCCAAAGTACATAATAGATCTGGCAAAGAAGTCAGAAGTTGATGCATTGATACTTTTAAAGGGAAGCGCAATGCATTATTATAATAAAAAAGAAATAAACATACCTTTGATACTCAAATTAAACGGCAAGACAAGATTATATGGCGGAGAGCCGTTCTCAACGCAGAATACCAGTGTTTCTGAAGCAGTAAAGTTAGGGGCAGCTGCAGTTGGTTACACAGTATACTGGGGAAGCAAATACGAAAAATATATGGTAAGGGAATTTGGTAAAATAGAAGAAGAAGCGCATTCAATCGGTTTACCTGTCATAATGTGGTCCTACCCAAGAGGTAAAAACATACAGGATGATGAGTCCCCCGAAATAGTTTCTTATGCAGCAAGAGCAGCTTTTGAGATGGGGGCAGATATAGTTAAATTGAAGTATCCAGATGACGACTCAAAATTAGACTGGGTTGTAAAATCAGCTGATAAAACAAAAGTTTTTCTGGCAGGGGGCAAAAAATTAGATACAGAAAATATTGAGCAACATGTTAAGAAAGCAATCGGCGCTGGATTCAGCGGAATAGCAATAGGTAGAAATATCTGGCAAAGTGATAATCCTGTAGAAAGAATAAAGGAAATAAAAAGCGTATTGAAAGATTAATGGCAAAAGGCAAATTATGCATAGATATAGGTGGTACAAAAATTATATTTGCAATAATTGATAAACCGGGACATATCATCAAAAGCAAAAGGATAGACACGCCAAAATCAAAGAGTTTGTTCCTAAAAGCATTAAACGAAAATATAAACAATTATCAAGTATTCTCCAATGGTATAATAAACGTTTCTATGGCAGGAAGAGTTGACGATTTCGGTAAAGTTATTTTCTCACCAAATCTTCCGATAATGGGCTTTAATTTTATTGAGTTTATGAAAAAGTTTTCAAGTAAAGTGACAATAGAAAACGATGGAAACTGCTTTGGCATATATCAGTTGTATTCGGGCAGTTTGAAAAAATATAAAAGTGGCCTGGCAATAGTTTGGGGAACTGGCATAGGCAGCTCAATAATATACTCCGGAAGGATATACAAAGGAGGAGGATTCGCTACCGAATCTGGGCACATGATTTATGATTACAGCACTGGAAAAGACATAGAAAACGCAATAGGCGGAAAAAGCATAAAACAAATCTATGGTATGGACGGTTTTAATTTACACAGACTTGCAGAAAAAGGAGATAAGAAGGCCTTGAAGGCATTTCAGGAAATCGGAAGAAAGTTCGGTTTATATCTTTCTTCTATGATGTTTGTGTTGGATCCGGAAGTAATAATAATCGGCGGAAGCTTTGCAAATTCCTGGAAGTTTATGAAAGATAGCGTATATAGTGTAATAAATGAAAAGAGGATAAGAAGAAAAATAACAATAAAAATAAGCAGAGGAAAGTTTTATGTAGTAAGAGGTTGTTATTTTATTGATGAATATGAAAACTCTAATAATAAATTATAAGGCATATGAAGAAGCATTTACGAACGGTATAGACATAGCAAGATATTCCACTGAGTTATCAAAAACTTCTGGTGTAAGCATAATAGTTTCTCCGCCATTTACGATTTTAAGAGATACTGTAAAAATAGCAAAGACAATAGCGCAGGGAGTAGATGAAGTAGATCCCGGCGCATTTACTGCTCATGTAACCTGGTTTGAATTAAAGCAAGCAGCTGTTGCAGGCACACTTTTAAATCATTCCGAAGAGAGATATGCACATTCAAAAAATGGGCCAATTGATTACGCTGCTCTAAAAATGGCGGTTGACAAATGCGCCAAAGCAGGCTTGGAAACCTATGTATGTGTGCAGAATTTAGAAGAAGCGAAGGAAATATTAAAGATGAAGCCAACAGGAATAGCGTATGAGCCTCCTGAATTAATAGGAGGAAATATATCTGTCTCAAACTCCAAACCGGGTATAGTAAAGGAATTCTGTAGTTTGATAAAGGAAAACTCCCAGTCTCTTGCGTTGATAGGTGCGGGTATAAAGGGAAAGGAAGATGCCGAAAAAAGCGTTGAGCTTGGAAGCGATGGTCTTCTTGTAGCATCGGGCATACTTAAGACCAATGACTACAAATCTGTTATAAATGCTCTTGTTGAAGGATTAAGTAAGTGAGTTTATCTGTTTCAGGTCGTTCTTTATCTGTGTTGAATTACAAGGAGTTTCATTGTAATTTATGTAGCTGCATAACAGAGTTTGGATAAAATAGACGCTGTCATTGAATGCTCTGCCCACGGTTTGATTTGTTTTTATAAGCTGTTTTATCTGAGTTATGTTATCATCCTCAAAAATTCTAGGGTTTATCATGGAAGATACCTCTACATATCTGCCGCCTATATCAATAAACGGCATGAAGTTTCCCAGGTTGCTGAAAAATGGGTAAGCTGAGTTCTGATCAAAATCAAACAGCTCTTTTTCGAGCGTATTTACATATTTGCTTGAGCTTAGGTTTTGAAGGCTCGATGATTCTATGGCAAAATATGGGCTCTGATACCTGCTCCCGTTTATTTGATAAAATTCTGTGTTTCCAAGGGTTTCTCCGGTTGAAAATGAAACTGATGGAGAGGTTATAACATTCAGATTACTGAACTTTCCGAATGCATTCAGAGCCTTGTAAAGTATCATGCTTTGTACTGCGCTGAAACTTGAGTTGCTGTAAATGAAGCTTATCAGGGTTTTGTTTCCGGATGTATATCCGCTGCTATTGAATAAATAAAGTATCTGCGAAGGGTTAATCACGTTTTTATTTGTATTATTGTATATCTCCGATTGATTGAATATGTCAAATGCAGTTACTTTCCTTCCCTGTATCAAGTCAAAATATGTTATTCCTTTTGTGAGGCCTGCCAAAAATGGTGTGTTAAGTACAAATTTGTTTCCTTCTATGTTAAATACATTTAAGTAAACTAGGCTGTCAAGCACGTTTTCTGAGCTGTTCGTTTCATTTATTAATATTGTTGGTAAGGCTGTAATTGAATAGTTTGAGACAATAGAATTTCCTTCAGAGCTGTTAAAAGATACGTTTTCTGCTTTTAATGTAGATTTATCCGAATTGAATAGGCTGTAAATTATGTTTAGAGCGCTGTTGCTGCATGAACTGCAGCTGTTGTAAAAGATGTTAATAGAGCTCTGGGCATTACTTTTGGAATTAATCTTTCCGCTGTTGTAGAAAAAAAGAAAATATACAAGAAATATTACCACTATTGCGCCTACTAACAATAACATTTCCTTTTTTTTATCCATATTCAGTTGCCGGAATACTAAGAATGATACTGTGTTTATGTAAATATATTGCTTAATGTTTTGAGGTGGATTTCTTCCACAGTTGAAAGTTTTATAGGAGTAACAGTTATCTTCCCGTCAAACAAGTTATATAGATCTGCGTTTTTGTCCAAATCCTTTCTAAGCGTTCCATAGAGCCAGTAATAATCTCTGCCGTTGGGGTCTTTCTTTTTTATAACTATATCATCAAAAACCCTTTTATCAGTCTTGGCTATTTTTATTTCGGTTTTTTTGTTTATTTTCAGCGGCAGGTTTATATTTATCATGTCAATGTTTTTTGGAAATCCCTTTCTCTTTATGTTTTTAAGTATCTTAACTACATTTTCATATGAATCCTTCATGCTTTTGTCTATTTCATTTTGATTCATTTCTTGTGACAGGTTCTTTGAAAATGCTATGCTAGGTATTTCTGATATTGCAGCAAACATTGCAGCAGATATTGTACCGGATGAATATACTGTTTCTAAGCCGGCATTCATTCCTTCGTTTATTCCTGATAATACCATTGAAACATTCTGTTTGAAAAGATGGTAAATCGACATAAATACGCAGTCAGCAGGAGTTCCGGATACAGTGTAACATGGCATTTCATTGTAATTTATTTTTTCAACCCGCAAAGGCTTGTGAAAGGTAAAACTCATTCCACTAGAACTTTGAAGTTTGTCCGGCGAAACTACCATTACTTCACGGCCAAAAACTTTTTTAGCTGCTCTATACAAAGTGTGCAGTCCTTCCGTTTTATAACCGTCATCATTTGTAACTAATACTACCATGTCTCTATCTAACACTTTGAGCTATTTATCTTTCTACAAATAGCCTTTTCAGCCGAAAAGACTGCTTAAACCAGCTGCTGCTTCTTCTGCGCTCTTAGCTTCATCTTTATGCGGTTCTTCTTTCTTTGCTTCTTTACTTGGCTGTGCAGCCGGAGCTGAAACTACCTGTGCATTCTGTGCTTCTTCTATTATTTTGTTTATGTCTACACCCTTTAATGCAGAAACTACTACCTTTATTTGAGCATCATCAGGTTGTGCGCCTGTAGAGGCAATCACATTTTTAAGCGATTCCTCAGTAATCTCCTTGCCTAAGCTATTCAATAACATTGCAGCGTATACATACTCCATATTTATTTGCCTCCTATTACTTTATTTAATGCATTGGCTTCATTCATAGCCTTTGCCAATATGTCTCTTGCATTCGAACTTGAGACTATATTTCTATTTACAGATAAAAATCTTACTCCTATATAAATCTTTTTAATCATAGGTTTTATCGAATATTTGTTGATTATACCGCTATTTACTGATATTTTTAGCGCTGCATTGAATATCCTTGAAATATCAGTTATGTAAGTTTCCTTCTTGGTGTACATTAAGTTCTTGCTAAATATTGTTTTTCCATCATAAGCATATGCAATAGAAAGCACTAATTCCTTTGGCCTTATATCCATGCTTGAAAGTATTCCTGCTATCTTTTCATTTACCTTTTCACCTTTTTTTACAACAGTAGTATCCGCTATTATGCTTATCTTCCCGCCCTCATTTTTTGTCTTAACTCCTATTGACGAAAACTGCGAAAGCATAGGGCCGGGAGGGAAAGGAGTTGGTCCGCTTGGTAATATTATTTCATTTTCTGATATTTCTCCTGCCTTTAATTTCGTGAAAGTGCTGTTTTCCATTGCTTCTCTTGCGATATCGAATGGGTCTTCATTTGAAAGCAGGAGCACTGGCATTTTTACTTCCTTTACTTTTTCTGCAAGCTTATAACCTGCCTTATTCAATGCATTAAATATAACAACTTTGTTTGCGTATACAAAATCTGCCTTTTTTCTGAAAACTTTCTTAATCCTTTCAAAGCTTTCGGAAGGGTAACCCGCTATTTCAATTATGCCTATGGTTTTATATTCCCTGATTTTTTTATCCAGCTCTGTAGCCATCTTCTCTTTTTGCAAGGATCCTCTTGACTTTTTCATATAGACACCTTTTTACCCATAGTTGACTTCAAATACATGTGTTTTATACTTGCATCACCATTTAGCAGATTTGATTTTACAAATGAGTATATAGACATAACATTATCAATTATGTTCTCTTTTTTTGAATCCTGATCTCCAACTTTAATGCTTATTGCATTGCTTTTTTTGGTGTTTATCTTAACAAAATTCTCAACTTTTTTGGCCTGTGCATTCAGATCCATATCCGGTGTTATAATTGTATTTGTCTTCGGGTTTGGCATCTTGTTGGCTGCAGTGAGCTGTTTACCGAACTTTGCAGCCATCTGTGCCATAATGGATGCTTCTGCAAAAAAGTAATCATGCTCTTTTATCAGCTTTCTTATTGCCTTCTTATCAAAAGTCTGAAAATCATCTTTAAGTATAGTTTTTGAGAAAACGCCATTTGCTTTTGTTATCATATCTTTGTCAACGAAAGCGCATGTTTTTACTTCTCTGACTTTATTTGGGAGGGAAATGACGGAATCTAACGGCGTTTCTGACTTGTTTTTTCTTGGTCTAAGTACCATTATAAAGTCTATCGACTGCCTGAATTTTCTCTTCTTCTCTTCTATCTCTTTCAGCACTTCTGCCAGTGCCTTTTCCGCATTTTCTTTCTCCATATGATTGAAATATAAAGAAACCTAATGTTTTTAAAGCTTTTTAAGTTTTCTGTTCCAATTATTGGTGAGTAGAGTATAATTATAATAATATCGCAAGCGTAATTATCAATATGAAACCTTCGGATATACTAAAATATTACCTGAATGACAATATAATAAACAGGCTTTTAAATGTCAAGGACAGGGAATGTGCTGCAAGGTATTACGATAAATTCGGCAAAAGGCCAATGCTTTTTCAGTATCCTAGCGATGTAGAGGCCCTGATAAAGACAGGGGCCACAAGTTTTCACGTAAGTGAGGAACGATGGATCAACCCCCTCCTATTAGATAAAGAACTTCCGAAGGAGCAGCTGGATGACATGAGGAAAGGGTGGGATCTTCTAATAGATGTCGACTGCAAGATACTTGATATTTCAAAGATTTTTACTAAAATGATAGTGGATAAGATAGGGAATGAAGGAGTAAGAAGCGTTTCTGTCAAGTTCAGCGGCGGCAGCGGTTTTCATGTTTTAGTGCCATATGAAACTTTCCCGGAATCAATAAACGGTGTTAGTACCAAAAGGCTTTTTCCCGATGCGCCTATGGTAATCTCTCTTTTTCTTAAGAATGAGCTTAGAGATAAACTTGAAAGTGAAATAAAGGGCTACGGAATAGACAGAATTGCGAAGGAATTAAACACGGAAAGAGAAAAGTTCTACTCAAATGAAAAGTTCGATCCTTATTCTATAATAGACATAGATACTGTTCTGATATCAGAAAGACACATGTTTAGGATGCAGTATTCTCTCAATGAAAAGAAATGGTTCGCTTCGGTTCCAATAAATAAAAACAATGTTGAAGGATTTAGTCTTGAGCAGGCAAAGCCAGACAATGTTGATACCAGCCTGGATTTCTTTGATTTATCTCCGCAGAAAAATGAAGCGTCATCCCTTTTTATAAGGGCATACGATGCATTTGAATCTGAAGATAGAAAAGCAGAAGAGCCAGCGGAAATAAAGTCCTTTGTTCCGGTTTCTCTTCCTCTTGATATTGAAAAGCTACCGCCATGCATAAAGATTATACTGAATGGCCTTTCCGACGGCAGAAAAAGGAGCGTGTTTATCCTTGTAAACTTTCTGAGAAGCATAGGGAGGACTAAGGAAGAAATAACCGGCTTTCTTTTGGAATGGAATAACAAAAACAAGCCGCCTTTGAAGCAAAATTTAATTTTACAGCAGATTGAATATTCCTTTTCCGGTAAATCTTATCCTCCCCCCAACTGCGATTCCAAAGGATATTACAAGTTTTTCAACGTTTGTTTTCCGGATCAAACCTGTAAATTAATAAAGAATCCATTATCATACTACATAAAGGTAAACTCCAAGAATCACAAGAAATCCAAGTAATTTTTCTTAATGAATGGTAGCAGTGATTTTATGTCTTTGAAATACATGTACCCAAGATTTTTTAGTAGTGGGTTATTAACTCCAATAAACTTTACTTCGGCGTTTACACTGGCTTCATAGTCTGTTTCTGCGTCTCCAACATAAAACGTCTTCTTTCTTTCAGCTTTAATCAGCTTTATTGCTTTATTTATTACATAAGGATCTGGCTTCTCATGTTTTAGAGCAGGAGAATTTACTACCTTTGCTAGAGAGTGCAGATTAAAATAAGGTTCAATCTTCGCTAGTTCTTCGTCATTCATCGACGTTGCTATGCAAAAGGCTATTTTTTTAATCTTTAGGAATTTTATAAGCTGCAGTGCCCCCGGGTAGAACTTTATTTTTTTTATGTATTTTTCTGTAAATAGCTCATCTTTAAGTTTTATTATTTCCTCCATCTGTTTGCCCGTTAGATTCAGGGCATACTTCTTGGAGGCTATACCAAGCATTTTTTTTGAAGGGAATCTTATGTTTTTTTGAATAAACTGCATAGATATTAAGTTCTTTCCCACAACCTCATCAATTGCTTCTTTTATAAGTTCTGAGTGAATATTGAAGCTATTTATCAGAGTCCCGTCCAAATCAAATATTATTGCCATCCAATATACTGTGTTTTGTATTAAAAATACTTAACTTTTGGATTAACTATTCAAATACATCATTTTGTTTTCTATTGAATTTTTCAAAGTATCTACCAATTCCGTGTTCTCTATATTGTTGAATACCGATTCTATAAACCCTGTCGCTATCATTTTTACAGCGTTATTCCTGTCTAATCCCCTGGACATTGCATAAAACAGCACATCCTTATCCAATGGCTGGGAGGATGCAGAGTGGTATGCCTTTAATTCATTCGTTTCTATCTCCAAACTGGGTACTGAAATGCTCTTTGCATTTTTGTCAAGGATAAGCGAATGCTCCGAAAGATAAGCATAAGAATTGGAGGCATGTTTTTCCTGCCTTATAACTCCTTTATAGACGGCCTTTGAGCTGTTATCCAGCACTGCTTTGTAATTCAGGTTGCTGTTTGTATTTTTTTCTGAATGTATTACCTCGCTTTCAATGTCAAAATAGCTTTCATTATTTCCTATTAGCCCCTGTTGTATGTTTACTTCAGAATGTTCAAGCATATTCATTCCCAACCTGTTTCTGCTTACATTTTCATTTATCAATAAAGATATAAAATTGACTTTTCCCTTCGTTATTAAATTAAGATTTGTAATGCTTCTTCCTTTAGATTTATCTAAAAGCATAAAGTTAAGTTCCGAATCCTCTTCTAGAATTATGTCTATATTTTGGCCGGAATAGGCGTTTTTATATGAATCTACTTCATCATTAATGTAAAGCTTGCTGTTTTTTCCGATTACTAAAATTATTTTTGCTAATTTTCTGCCGGATTTTACAGTTTGCTTTATCATAAGGGGTTTACCTATGTTTATATCATCCTTAAAGGTTATTACAACCCCCTTGGAAAAATCGGAATTTATAAGAGCTTCTATCTTATCCCTGTCCTTAAATTTATAAAATTCATCTGGTTTTTCTTCTAAGTCCTTTATGTTTTTAATTTCTAATTTGTCTTTGAAAGCATCCTTGTCGTAGTATAAGAATTCATCTAATTCATTATTTTTTTCCTGTAAATCATCGAAATACAATTCACTTTCTCTTTCTACGTATTTTAAAAATATCTTTTTGTCCTCTAAGCTTAATCTGTCTGCGTTGTCTTTCTCCTCTTTTCTATACTCCAAAAGCCAATCCGGCTCGGTTTCATTTTTCATAAAAAGGATCAGCCGACTGCTCCTTCCATATTTATTTTTATTAGCCGGTTAAATTCAACTGCGAATTCTATTGGCAGCTCCTCTACGAATTCTGAGATGAAACCAAGAACTATCATATTTATAGCTTCCAATTCTGATAAGCCCCTTGATTCAAGGTAAAATAATTGTTCATCTCCTATTTTACCTACTGATGCTTCGTGTGATATAGTACTTTCCTTTTCATCTACTTCCATATAAGGGTAGGTGTCTGTTCTTGAAATATCATCAAATATCAATGCATCACATCTGGTGCTTGATTTAACGTCAGTTGCTCCTTTTTTTACTTTTACTAATCCCCTATATGTAGTTCTTCCACCATTCAGACATATTGACTTTGAACGGATAACTGAGCTTGTATTAGGGGCCAAATGAACTGCTTTTGTACCCGTGTCCTGATGCTGGCCTTTATTTGCAAGCGCAACTGATAGTACATTTGATTTAGCGCCAGGTTCCATTAAATAAACTGAGGGGTATTTTTCAGTTACCTTTGAGCCCATGTTTGCATCTATCCATTCTACGAAAGCGTTCTCATATGCAAATGCTCTTTTAGTTACCAGATTGTAAACATCACTGGACCAATTTTGAACAGTTATATATTTTACATGCGCATTCTTATGAGCTATAACCTCTACTACAGCAGCATGCAATGAATCTTTTGAATAAACAGGTGCAGTACAACCTTCAATATATGTAACATCTGCCCCCTCGTCCGCTATTATTAATGTTCTTTCAAACTGCCCCATATTCGCAGCATTTATCCTGAAATAAGCTTGCAGAGGCATGGGCACTTTGACTCCTTTCGGAACATATATAAAACTGCCTCCCGACCATACAGCAGAGTTTAATGCCGCAAATTTATTGTCATTTGGCGAAATGACCTTACCAAAGTATTTTTTAACCAGTTCAGGATATTTTTTGATTGCAGTGTCTGTATCGCAGAATATTACACCAAGTTCTTCCAGCTCCTTTTTTATGCTGTTGTAAACTACCTCGCTTTCGTACATTACCTCTACGCCGGAAAGCGATTTCTTTTCTGCTTCTGGTATTCCGAGTTTATCATACGTGTCTCTTATGTCTTCTGGTAAATCGGCCCAGTTATCTGTTTTTTTATCAGTAGCTCTTGCAAAGTAGGTTATATTCTCGAAGTTTATTTTTGAAAGGTCAGCGCCCCATTCAGGAACAGGTCTTTTTACAAAGAACTTATATGCAGTTGTTCTAAAATCCGTCATCCATTCTGGTTCATCTTTAAGCTTTGAAATCCTTCTTACAACTTCCTCTGACAAGCCTTCATTGAATAGTATCTTGTATTTTGCAGTCGAGTTTTTAAAATCATATTTACTGTAATCAAATTCTATTTTTTCCATGTTAAATTAGTTGTTTGTATCCTTCTTTCTTTATCTGCTCTATAAGCTGGTAATCCCCGCTTTTTATTATCTTGCCGTCTTTCATCACACTTACCACATCCGGTTTTATGTAATCCAATATGTGATCATTATGTGTTATCATTAAAAATCCCGTATCCTTGGATAAGTTTTTGGTTACTTCTCCGAGCATTCTTACGCTGTCTATATCCATCCCGGAATCGATCTCGTCCAATATAGCAATCTTTGGTTTCAAAAGCATAACCTGAAGAAGTTCAAATCGCTTCTTTTCTCCGCCCGAGAATCCTTCATTTAGAGATCTTTTTAGAAACGAATCCGGAAGGTTCAGTTCATTCATCTTTTTTATGATTTCTTTTCTTAGTTCGGGGTCTTTTCCCTTTAGAGTGGTATGTGCCGTAACCAAAAAATTCATCGTGTTTACACCGGAAATTTCCACAGGCTCCTGAAAAGCCAGGAATATCCCTTTTTTTGCACGTTCATTTACCTTTAATTTCAGCAGGTCTTCTTCATTAAATTTTATTGAGCCAGATTTTACAGTGTATTTAGGGTTGCCCATTATGACGTTTGCCAGTGTGCTTTTTCCGCTGCCATTAGGCCCCATCAGAACATGTATCTTTCCCCTCTGTACTAAAAGATCTACTCCATTAAGCACATTTTTCTGGTTGACAGATACTTCTAACCCCTTTATTTCTATTTGTTCCATATTAATTTGATCCGGCAATTTGAAGTAGGCAGAGAAATTCCTTTAGGTCCTTTTCTTTTATTACTCCAAAGTCCCTTGTTGCTTTGCAGATCTGGCAGGTCTTTAGATTTAAGTCTAGTTTGTTGTCATAAATCATATCTGCCATTTGGTCTAAATATTCCATGAACTTTTTATTTTTAATCATCTTTTCTGTTATCAGCCCCCTCAAACCGCTTTTATACTGCGAAATTGCAGGCTGTGTTATCCCCAATAGCTTTGATGCGTCTTTTTGGGTCATTCCTTTCTTCAGGAGCTTACCTGCTATTATCGCCCTGGAAGAAGGTATTATCTCCGATATAACCTTTGAGCAAAACAGTTCTGACATACATTTTATAAGACGTTGCTCTTTATAAATATAACGGCGTTATAACCATATACTTAATGCAAGAGACAACTACCAAAGCTTTGTAATATAAGTTATGAATATAAACGCTATAAACACTATAAATGTTATTAGAAAAGCTATATAGCTTATTATACTAAATGCTCCAATTGTTAAAAGGAAAATAAATGTAATTATATAAATAATCGAATTATGATAAATCAGATTTGCACCATTGAATCTTTTTTCCGGCAGGAAATCAATTAAAACAAACATTGCCAAGGCTATTCCTGACATTAAAAATCCCGTTTCATTTAAAATATGCCATAAAGTTGTCAATATAAAAGCAGCGAATAAAAGAAGAGAAGAAGATAGAAAAGTTATTTCCCACTTTTCATGTATGTTTACCGCCCCTTTTTTCATTCCTTTCAGTGTATTCAGTCTGCTGTAATTATTGTAGCTTATTACAGGTATAAGGACAGGTATGCCAAAACTGGATGCAACCAATGTAGCTATAACTGAAAATATCAATCCAGCAATCCAAAAAGTTCCGCTTACTTTGGCGTGGAAAAAACCAGCTATAAAATTCTTTGTTAAGAATATGAGAAAAGATATTAAAAGAATAAGCAAAGCATACAAAAAAAGCTGCGAAATTTTAAGATAATAAAAATTTACTGCAAACAATGCGATTATGTCTATCAGTATATAAGCAAAGAATCTTCTGTTGTTTCTATTTATGAATTCCATTTTCCTTTTTTTCTTTTCTTTTATTAAATTTTAAGTGTATCAATATCAATATGAATATTGATACAGCAGTAAGTATTACATATCCAAGAGTATCTATTATTGACAGAAGATTGGGGCTGCTTGGCCGCTTAGGCAAAGTAAATATATTCTGGTTTACTTTTGATAAGTTATCGGATTCATATGAAATCTTAACGCTTTCGACAGTGCTTTTCGGCAGTATAACTTCTATTTTTGTTGTGTTTACATTTAGTTCATAAGGTTCGCTGTACTGAAATGTGCTCCCGTTTACTTCGAGTGAAAACTGTATGGTTATATTCAGGGGCACATTGTTGTAATTTTTTATGTATGATACCCAAATTTCTCTTGTTGAATTTATGGGTGTAACGTTTACATTATAGAAAGACATATTAATTAGTGGTTTTATCAGAACCGTTTCATATAATTTTGTAAATGAATAATTTTGATATCTGCCCGTGAAAGGAACCGATATTTTATCCTGATATCCTTTTTGCAGGGACAGGTTTATTGGAATTGTTATGTTTGAACCTGGATTTAAATTAAAAGTTTGATTAAAGGTAAGGGATATTGATATATTTCTGAATATGGGAAGAGACCAGTTCATCTGTAAAGGCGTATTTCCATTGTTCTTAATGCCTATTCTTATTCTAGAAAAGTTTTTGATTATTTCGGTAGTTTCATAATTTCCTGTAAATGTAAAATCCGGAGTTGGTTTTATGTAAATATTAGCCGTAGAATTTAAATGAAAATTGAATGTGGAGAAATGAACCGAGGGATAGTACCTCCCGTAAGGCATATTGCTTACATTATAATGCAATATCCGGTATCCACTGTAATTTGCGGGCAGCTTTCCATAAAGTACAGGCGTATTATTCAAAAATATCGTATAATTGGTCCCTACTGGGAAATATGCCGATAAATTGAAATATTCATACTGGTTTATAGATAAACTGCTGTTTAGAGCATTAAAAGAAGCGGATATGGAAGCAGCATGCGCGCTTCCTACAACTAAAAACAGGATAAATGCTCCTAAAATAACTATTTCAGGTCTCATTAAACTTTAAATCATGTATTAAATATATAAGCTTAATAATTAGAATAAGCAGCCAATAAAGTTTCCCATTGGAAAGTCTTTTTAATTACAAAGTTTTAGTTATATTATGGCAATAGGCTTTGCATTGTTTGGTTTGCTTATAATAGTCGCAGTTATAGTTTGGATTTCTTTTATAAAACTGTCCAATTTTCTTAGCCCTAAGACCAAAGCAGTCGGTAAAGGCAGTTTTCCAATAGAAAGCGGCGAAAGATCAATTGCAGGAATGAGGAATGTCGGCTTCCAGTATTTTTTTTATGCTCTTATATTTGTTGTGTTGGAAGCAATGTCTGTGCTTGTTTTTCTCTGGGCCGAAAGTGCAAAATTACTTAGCATAGGTATTTCCGTACCTGTACTGATAGCGCTTTTTTATATGGTAATTCTAGTAAGGTATCTCTTGAAATTAGAAGATAAGCTTTCAGAGGAGGATTAATGGAAGAATCAAGTGAATTTTCTTATCCCGGCTTGTATGAGGTTATATTCATGAAGGCGGAAAAATTTATAAATACCGTTTTAAACTGGGGGAGAAGCAACTCTCTCTGGCCGTTGACATTTGGAACTTCATGCTGTGCAATAGAGATGATGACCTTTGGAGCTACTAAGGTCGATTCCGACAGACTGGGTGTTCTTTTTACGGGAGACTCCCCAAGACAGGCTGACCTTATACTTGTAAGTGGCACTATAACCAAGAAAATGGCAAGAAGGCTTTTAAATGTATATGAGCAGATGCCAGATCCCAAATATGTTATAGCGGTAGGGGCATGCAATGTAAGCGGTGGCCTTTATCACGACAGCTATAATACCATAGAAGGGATAGACAGAATAATGCCAGTTGATGCTTTTATCCCAGGTTGTCCTCCCAGACCGGAGGAGTTCCTGGATGCGGTTAGAGTACTGCAGAAGCTAATAAGAGAAAATAGGTCGAAAGCACAGAAAAATGGTAACATTAGACAAGCTTAAGAGCGGTTTTAAAGGAGATTTAGAGGTTCTCAATAGTGAACAGGGCCTTTCAGTTATAAGGATAAAGAACAAGAAATTAATTAAAAAGCTGGCATGGCAGATAAAAGAAGAGTTCGATATTCTGTATTCGCTTGCAGTAGTAGACTATTCTCCGGATTTTGAGCTTAACTATATCTTTTCAAATTATAAAAATGCGGATATACTTGTACTCAAGGTAAATATAACAGAGAAGGATTTTGCGATAGATTCAATAACCGACATATTCAGTTCTGCAAACTGGGAAGAAAGAGAAGCATACGATCTATTCGGAATAAAGTTCAACGGCCATCCTGATTTAAGGAGGATACTCCTTCCGGAGGACTGGCCAGGCCATCCGCTCAGGAAGGACTTCAAGGTGGACGATGAAGTAAGAAATTGGACAGGCCTGGATCTAAAATTCTGATATGGAAAATAGCATAAGATTGAATATAGGTCCAGTTCACCCCGCAATGCACGGTGTTTTAAAGCTTATACTGGATGTTAAAGGAGATACCGTAATAAAGGCACAGACTGAAATAGGTTTTCTTCACAGGGCCAGCGAGAAAATTGCGGAGATGCGTTACTTTTCCAATTATTATCCTATAATGGACAAACTTGATTATGTATCCGCACTTAACATGGAAATATTATATGCATCTGTTGTGGAAAAAGCTGCAAACATAGAGATACCTGTAAGAGCGGTTTACATAAGAACTATAATGGCGGAGATACAGAGAATAATGAGTCACTTGGTTTTTATAGGCAGTTTTGGTGAAGACATTGGAAACATGACTGGTTTTATCTGGGCACTGAGAGAAAGGGAGCTTTTGATGACTATAGTCGAAAAGATAAGCGGGGGAAGACTTGCTCCTATGTATATCTGTAACGGGGGCATGTTTTATGATCTCCCGCAGGGTATAGAAGATGATATACTGAAAGCCATGTCAACCATAGAGAACAAGGTAAATCATGAATACAATGCAATGTTTACTAAAAACCAAATATTTCTTTCGAGGACGAAAGGCGTTGGTATACTGACAAAGGACATGGTTAAAAAATACGGGATAACAGGGCCGATTGCAAGGGCTTCTGGTATAAACAGAGATTTGAGGAAGATTTCTCCTTATCTTGCGTATGATAAAGTCGATTTTGAGATACCTATTGAAAATGAAGGGGATACTTACTCCAGGTTTGTCGTAAGAACAAGAGAGATTCTTGAATCGATAAAGATAATAAGGCAGTGCATTAAAGATTTGCCATCTGGCCCCTATAAAACTGCGGTTCCATGGATAATAAGAATACCGAAGAAAGATACTTTTGTAAAACAGGAAAGTTCAAGAGGAGAGATGGGAATTTTTCTGGTTACAGACGGCGGAGATAAACCCTATAGGCTAAAGCTGAGAAGCCCTACATTCTTTGCAATACATGCATTAGAAGAACTGCTTGTAAACATAAAGGTAGCAGATGCATTTGTAATAGTTGCAAGCATGGATCCTGTTATGGGCGAGGTGGACAGATGATATTCAACTATGTCTATTCGATTGTTTCTGCATTTGTATTTTCTCCCTTATCTTATATTATCAGCTTCATAATCATTGCCATCTTAGCGGTCATAGTCACCGCTTTAATACCCGTGTTCATAGGCTGGGTTGACAGGAAATACGCTGCACGAATAGAGTCCAGGTACGGGCCGGTTTATGTAGGGCCCTTTGGTCTTTTGCAGAATTTTGCTGACCTTACAAAGATGCTTGGAAAACGTTTCATAGCCACAAACATTGACTGGCTCTCATTCAATTTCACACCTATAGCTTTAGCAACCGTTTCATTCGCCATGCTCTTGATAATCCCATTAGGTGGCCCGGGCCTTGAGTTTATATCGATTCCTTACTCTTTGCTTTTTATCTATACATTGCTGGCTATCTCTCCGCTGCTTATCCTGGTTGCAGGGTGGGGCGAGAACAACAAGTATGCACTTATCGGCGGGTTCAGGGGGGCTGCGCAGATAATAAGCTACGAGCTTGCTCTTATAGTCGTTTTATCCAGCGTAGCATTGCTTTCAGGTAGCTACAGCATTACATCAATTGTAAGTAATCAATCCTCGATATGGTACATTGCTTATCTCCCGGTTACAATGGTAGTTTTTATAATTGCGGGTTTGGCTATAATAGAAAGAGAGCCGTTTGATGTACCTGAAGCTTCGCAGGAACTGCAGGCAGGGTGGAAGGTAGAATACAGCGGGATAAGATACGGCTTCTTTTTAATCGGGGATTATGTAAGGGTAACTGTAATTGCAATGCTAGTTACTTATCTTTTCTTGGGAGGATGGAATGGGCCGGTTATTTCAGGTATCTTTTGGTTTATAATAAAAACGGCCATTGTTTTAATGATTATATTGACACCCAGATGGGTGCTTGGGAGGCCGAGGATAGACCAGCTGATAAAATTTGGGTGGAACTGGCTTTTGCCGTTGGCAGTGCTTAACTTAATATTGGTTGAGCTTTTTATGGTTTTATAGCATGGGAATAAAAGAAACTTTTAGTGCATTCGGTTATGGAATAAAGGAAGCCGGTTCAAAAAGGGCCACTTATCCTTATCCTGATAAGCCCTTGCCTATACAAAAACGAAGCAGGGGCATGCTTAGCTTAGATTTAGAAAACTGCATAGGCTGCGAACTTTGTTTTAAAATCTGTCCTTCCGATGCTATAAGGATGCAGAAAGTTGATTTCAAAGAAGCAGGTTTCCATACGAATGCAAGGAGCGAAGCTCCTGCGATAGACTTCAATAAGTGCATATTCTGCGGATTATGCAGCGAAATCTGCCCTCCCAAAGTACTGCATCACACTCACAAGTATGATATCTCTACAGATAAAAGGAAAGAACTTGTTTATACGCCATTTCAATTAAGAGAAGTATACGAAAAGCTTGTCAAACCTTATGAAGATGAATACGATATAATAAAATTCCAAAAGGCTAGTCAGCCCCAAGATAAAAACGAAAGCACTACAGCTATGCAGAAAAAGGGCTCAAATGGCAATGAAACCAACGAAAATAAGACTGCAGTTGGGGCCACAAAACCGGCTAATCCAAATGCAGACAACGCAGTTAAACAAGAAACAAAAAATAGCAAATAGCAGCTTCTGTAGAAATTAGCCTGCTGCAAAAGAATGCCAAATAAATTTTATTTCTTAATGTCAACATTTAAATTTAACAATTGCATTTAATTAAAATGCAAATAAACCAGGAGAAGATCCTAGCAGAGTTTGATTTAAACGGCCGCAAAATAAAATATTATTCCCTGCCAAAATTAGAAGAGTTAGGTTACAGCGTTTCTAAGTTACCTTTCTCCGTTAGAGTTGTTTTGGAGTCTCTTCTTAGAAATTTAGACGGTAAAAGCGTTAAAGAAAAGGACGTTGAAAACATTGCAGGCTGGGATCCCTCTGCTCCAAATGATAATGATGTTCCTTTTAAGGTTTCAAGGGTCCTGATGCAGGATTTTACAGGAGTTCCTGCAGTCGTTGACATAGCAGCTATACGTGATTATGTATCAAAAAAAGGAAAAGATCCTGCTTTAGTAGAACCCCTGATGAAAGTAGACCTTATAATTGACCATTCTGTACAGATAGATTCTTTCGGTACAGAAGATTCATTTAAGATAAACCAGGAAAAGGAAGTAGAAAGGAATAATGAAAGATATAAACTTTTAAAGTGGGCAAGCCAGGCCTTCAAATCCTTTAATGTCTTTCCTCCCTCTGCAGGAATATGCCATCAAGTTAATTTGGAGTATTTAGGGGAGGTTGTACACCTAAACAGCAAATCAAATATGGCTTATCCGGATACATTGGTAGGGACAGATTCGCACACAACAATGATCGACGGCTTGGGTATAGTAGGTTTTGGTGTCGGAGGCATAGAAGCAGAAGCAGCACTCCTTAATCAACCAGTCTCCTTTACAACACCAAAGGTTCTGGGAGTTCATTTAACCGGAAAGTTAAATGAAGGCGTTACAGCGATGGATTTGGCGCTTACACTTACAAGGAAATTCAGGGAGAAAGGTGTGGTTGGCTGGTTTATAGAATTTTATGGAGAGGGTTTAAATTCGCTTTCTCTTCCTGACAGGGCAACGATCTCCAACATGTGCCCAGAATATGGCGCAACGATTTCATTCTTTCCAGTTGATGACGAGACTCTTAATTATCTTAAAGCAACAGGTAGACAAGAAAGCCAGATACAGCTTGTTAAAAAATACTACGAAAGCCAGAAAATGTTTAATCTTGATTATTCAAAGGTAAGATTCTCCGATACTCTTGAATTGGATTTAAAGACAGTAGAGCCATCAGTTTCAGGTCCAAGCAATCCAAAGCAGGCAGTTTCACTTTCAAATGTTCCTTCTACTTTTATGAATGCTTTCATAACTGACGGGAAAACACAGAATACTGGCAAAGAAGAGATAAGATTGGGAACAGAGAGTAACATCGTTGAGCCTGAAAAAATAGACTTCGATAACGGTAAGAAAGGAATAAAAAAAGTGAAAATAAGTTTTAGCGATGGCAAGGAAGAGGAGTTTTCTGACGGTGATATAGTGATATCTGCAATAACAAGCTGTACAAATACCAGTAATCCGGTTGCCATGATTGCAGCAGGGTTACTTGCAAGGAATGCCGTTCAGAAGGGACTAAAGGTAAACCATAAAGTTAAAACAAGCCTTGCTCCAGGTTCAAGGGTAGTTACTGAATACCTTGAGAAGGCCGGTCTTGACAAGTATTTAGATCAATTAGGTTATTCATTGGTCGGATACGGCTGCACAACATGTATAGGAAACAGCGGTCCCCTCATTCAAGAGGTTTCTAATGCAATAAAAGAAAAAGGGATAATGACTGCAAGTGTACTGTCAGGCAATAGAAACTATGAAGCAAGAATACATAACGAGGTCAAGGGTAATTACCTCATGTCTCCTCCGCTCGTTGTTGCTTTCGGGATAGCAGGTTCTGTACTAAAGGATTTAAGCAGGGAACCCCTGGGTAAGGGAAGTGATGGAAAGGATGTTTATCTGAAAGATATATGGCCATCAAATGATGAGATAAACAGGATAGTTAATTCCGTATTATCACCGGAAGAATTTAAGGAAAAATACAAAGACAATTTAAGGGATGTTAATCCTTACTGGAATGAACTGCCGTCTGCAACTGGTTTATTGTATAAATGGGAAGAAGAAAGTACATACATACGCTTGCCTCCTTTCTTTGATGAATTAGGCCCTGAAAAGGAAAATGAAATAAAATCAATAGAGAACGCCTCTGTTTTAGCGGTTTTCGGCGATTCTATATCAACCGATCACATATCTCCTGCCGGCAGCATACCAAAAAACAGCCCAGCAGGCCAGTATTTACTGAAAAGAGGGGTAAAGCTTGAAGATTTTAATACTTACGGGTCCAGGCGCGGAAATCATGAAGTTATGATGAGAGGTACGTTTGCAAACACCAGGATTAAAAATCTTCTTGTTGAGGGTACGGAAGGAGGCTATACAATTTATATGCCTTCAAAGGAAAAGATGTCGATTTATGATGCTGCTATGAAATACAAGGAAAGCAATACTCCTCTGATAGTATTTGCTGGTATAGAATATGGAAGCGGCAGTTCAAGAGACTGGGCCGCAAAGGGGCCTATGCTTTTGGGAGTAAAAGCTGTTGTAGCAAAAAGCTTTGAAAGGATACATCGCAGTAATCTAGTTGGAATGGGCGTTTTACCATTGCAGTTTAAAGCAGGAGAGGATGCAGTCTCTCTTAAAGTAGATTTTTCAAAGCCAGTAAGCATAGAAATACCTGCTAGCTTTAAGCCGAGGGATAAATTGAAAATGGTTTATTATACACAGGACGGAAGCAAAAAAGAAACAGAGGTTATTGCAAGAATAGATTCAGACATAGAGCTTGATTATTACAGAGACAAAGGGGTATTGAATTATGTTATAAGGAGGATATTGAACAATGGAAAATAAAAAATGGAAAGTGGCAGTTATAAAAGGTGATGGAGTAGGCCCTGATGTAGTGAATGCAGCTATTCTTGTATTGGATGCTATAAAAAAGAAGTTCAATCTTGATATAGAGTATGTGCCTGCAGAAGCAGGATTAAACTGTGTAGAGAAATACGGCACTAACCTGCCAAAGGAAACACTCGAAATACTAAAAACTACTGATTGCGTAATTAAAGGTCCAACTACTACACCAGAAGGCGCGAATTCATTGCCGAGTGCAAACGTAGGAATAAGGAAATATTTTGATTTATACGCAGATGTCAGGCCAAATAAAACTTTGCCTAACGTTCCAAGTATTAAAAATAATGTTGACATGGTTATTGTAAGGGAGAATACCGAAGGGATGTATTCCGGTTTGGATTTTAGAGTAAATCAGGAAACCACTATTGGAATAAGGGTAATAACAAGAAAAGCATGCGAAAGGATAGTGAGATATGCGTTTCAATTGGCAGAAAGCAGGAAAAAGCACGTTACTTTGGTACATAAAGGCAATGTCCTTAAGGTTTCGGACGGCATGTTCAAAGACATATTTTATGAAGAAGCAAAGAAACACCCTGATGTAAAAGCAGATGATGCGCACGTCGATGCAATAACACAGTGGTTTATAAAGCAACCAGAATTTTATGATGTACTTGTCACTGAAAACCTTTTCGGAGATATAATATCCGATGAGGCAGCTATGATTGTTGGAGGCATAGGTACAGGTGCATCGGCAAACATCGGGGATAAATATGCAATGTTTGAGCCTATACATGGTTCAGTTCCAAAGTATACTGGCATGGATAAAGTTAATCCAATAGGAACAATAATGTCAGTAAAGATGATGCTTGACTGGATGAACTACAAAGAAGCAGGCAAGGCAGTTGAAACTGCAGTACATAAGGTTCTTGAAGAAGGTAAAGTACTCACATATGATCTGGGCGGAAATGCAAAGTGTTCTGAAGTCGGAAAGGAAATCGCAAGCAGGGTTTAACTTAAAACACTGTTATTCAAATTTATTCACCAGCTATTTTATAATATGCTTTAACGGTGCCAGTATCTTTTCCGGATCATGCTCATAGGGTATATTTTCATTTATAAAATCTCCGCTTATTACTCTTTTATCCAACAGGTCATTTTCAACCCAGCCTGAAAAGTTTCCGTACTTGCCTTTTATGTTCTTTACAGACATGATTTTGCTGTTTATTATTACATAATCTATTTTTATGCCCCTGTTTTCAAAAATCTTTATGAAATCAGATGCTTTAAAGCCGTTTGTTTCTGATTTCTTGTTCATTATATTTACAATGAGTATTTTCTTTGCTTTTGATTTTGCGATAGTATCATCAAAACCATCTACCAAAGTGTTTGGCAGGATTGATGAATATACGTCTCCAGGTCCGAAGATAAGGAAATCTGATTTTAATATAGACTCGGCTGCTGACTTGCTTATCCTGACTCTTTTATCAAGTTTTACATCCTTTATCTTTAGTTCTTTGTTTGAATTTCTGTCAAGGCTGTCTTCCCCTATCAAGTCTCCTTTGTCGGTTTTTATAACAAGGTTTGCAGAGCATTTTATATCATCAACAACCGGTATAAAATCTATATTTTTAGGGGTTTTGAAAATGTTCTTGGCTATTTTCAAATAGTCTTTGTCATATTCCTTGACAAGGCTGTAAAGCAGTAAATTCCCTACATTATGGTTTATACCCTCCATTTCTATCCTTTGTGAGCTTATGTCTCTTAGAGCTTCGTTTTCTGAAACTGCAAGTATCCTGTCCCTTAAATCTCCAAGCGCATATATCCCAAATTTTTTTCTAAGATAGCCGGTAGAACCTCCCGAATCGAACATAGTGACTATGTTGTTTATCTTTATGTTCTTTATCTTTCTAAGTGCTTTTAACGTGTTTCTTGCACCGCTCCCTCCAATTATAGTTACTGTTTTCATATGTCTTTTTCCGTATTTTCTTTTTTACTGTAAACCAGTTTATTCGATTCTATTCTACCTTTAATTTCAGTGTTTGATCCTATGATTGAATTGTTTCCTACCAAAGTGCCTGGCATGACCGACGTGTTTATCCCTGTTTTGACATTGTAACCCATGATTACACCCAAACGCGTCAATCCCGTATCATACCCCTCTTTGATTTCTATCCTTATGCTTTTTCTGTCAATTCTTCTGTTTCCGGTTATAAAATTAGCCCCTAACCTGCAGTTCTGTCCGATTATGCTGTCTCCTACAAAGCCGCTGTGTATGTGCGTGTTGTCCATTACTATAGACCTTGCAATTTCCGTTCCGAAGCCTATCTCCGTATTTTCCCCTATTATACTGTCTCTTATCAATGCGTTGTCACCTATGAATGAATTATCTCCTATATAGGTTTCGCCCTTTATTGACACATTATTGCCAATCTTAACGTTTTTTCCAATTACAACTGAAGTTTCAATAAATACGTTATTTTTCTTTGCAGGACTTTCACTTCTCTTTTTTTGCTTTATATTGGAATAAACGAATCTTTTAATTGACAGCAAATCGCTTACATACTTCAGAGAAGGCAGGTTATCCGCTTCGAAGTAATTTAATCCATTTGTTTTTGCGATTTCATTAAGCAAATCTTCAAAAGTATACTCTGGATTTTGTATTTTTTCCAGTCTGTTTATTATCTCTTTATTTAGTTTGTATATTCCGACAATGGAATAACCTGCGTAGTCAAATTTCTCCTTTTCCCTTATCTCTATGATCTTGTTTTTTTCTATCCTTGCTATTCCGTGCGTTTTTTCATCGCCATCTTCATATTTTTTTACTGCTACCGCCGGTGCCTTAACTTTGCTTAGCTTCTGAATATAATCTTTTATGTTCACGTAATAAGGCATTATAACGAGGAAGTCATCCTTTATTTCAGGTTTCGCTTTTATTATCGCATCTGCCATTCCTTTTGGTTCTTCTTGTATAACTATCTTTATTCTCTTGTTTTTTGTGACTTCATCGCTTAACTTTGTTTTTGGGTTTACGATAATTATAACTTCATTGTCTTTTACTCCGTCTATTGTCTGCTCCAGCAGAGTTTTGTTACCCACCTTTAAAAGTGACTTGTGACAAATCTCGGAGAAAGGCCAAAATCTCGATGATTCACCCGCGGCTAGTATTAATGTTTGCATATAATCTTAAAGTCTTCTAAGAAAATATCTATTATAAAAAGCTTTAATTTTACAATGTTCTATTGATAGCATGGTAATAAAAGCACCAAAATTAAAGGCCAATTCAAACATAAAGATAATCGCGCCTGCAAGTCCGCCTGATTTAAAAGAACTGTCAACAAGCATAAATCTGCTTAAAAAATTCGGTTTTAGAGTGTCTCTTGGTGAGAATCTGCGAAGATTGGTTCAGAGGGCAGATTTAGCTGCTCCTGACAAAGACAGGGCTGCAGAGCTTAACAATGCATTCAAAGACGATTCTGTAGACGCTATATTCTGTGCAAGAGGGGGATACGGTTCCATGAGAATACTGTCAGACATAGATTATGATTCCATAAAAGCCCATCCTAAAATCTTTGTAGGGTACAGTGACATAACTGCTTTGCACCTCGCAATACATAAATTAACAGGCCTGATTACTTTCCATGGCCCTATGCCGGGAGTAGATGCCGATGAGATGCGAAAGCCTTCCTTTCAAAATGTGCTTTCGGTCTTAAAGGGAGAATCAAAGGACATAGCCAATAACATAAATAGAGTAGTTAAATACATCGTTCCGGGAAAGGTCGAAGGGATAAGCGAGGGGACAAATATATCTTTGTTTGCTTCGTTAATAGGAACGGATTACATGCCGGATACCAAGGGTAAAATAGCCTTCTTTGAGGATATAGCTACTACCTCTGGTGATGTTGACAGGTATCTTTTCAGGTTGAAACTGGCAAAGGCCCTGGACAAGTTTAACGGCTTTATATTTGGGGATTTTACTGACATACCAAAGTCAGAAGAAGTTCTTCCTTCTATGGAGGAAATAATAGAGGATTATATGCTAGATTTGAAAAAGCCATCATTATACGGCCTGCCTTTTGGTCATGGCGATGACCAGATGCTTATACCTCTTAACTCAAAAATGAGGATTTCCAGCGATGAGCCTTATATAGAATTATTAGAGGATGTAGTAAACTAATTAATCTATTCACTGCAGCAACTTAAATCTTCTACATTATGATAAAACGACAGAGCTCCAAGTTTCATTATCTCGCTTAATGTTGGAAATACATGTACTGTATCTATTATATCATCTATTGTAAGCTTGAACTTCACTGCCAATACTGCTTCGTGTATTAAATCAGCAGCATTTTCTCCCACTATCTCTACTCCCAGTATCTGTTTCGTATTGGCATTTATTACCATCTTTATCAGTCCCCGGGTATCCTTTATTATGCCAGCTTTTGCCAGGTCCTTAAACATTACAGGCTGGCAGGCGCATCTTATGCCTTTATTGTTTGCTTCTTTATCTGTTAGTCCTACTCTTGCTGCCTCTGGAAAAGTAAAAACGGCAGACGGCACAGAATTTAAGTCTACCGATAGCTTTTCCCTGCCAAATGCATTTACAGTTGCTTTGTTGCCTTCTGCAGCTGCCAATGCCTCTAACATCGGTTCTCCCGTAACATCGCCTGCAGCGTATATCCCATCTACAGAGGTTTTCATGTACTTATCTATTTTTATAAAACCGCTTTCATTCAGTTTTATTCCCGTTGCAGTTAAGTTTAATTTTTCTATGTTTGGCGTTCTTCCCGTAGCCAGCAATATCTTTTCGGCTTTTACTTCTTGTTTTCTTCCCTTTACCGAAAAGTAAACATCAACCATTTCTTTAGACCCTAAAACCCGATCTATTTTAGCGTTTGTTATTATGTTTACTCCTTCATCTCTGAGGTACTGCTCAAGGTAATAGCTAACTTCAGGCTCCCAATTGGGCAATATCTTGTCACTTCTCTGCAGTAAGGTGACTTTTACGCCGAAATGGGAAAACATCTCTGCAAATTCAAGGCCAAGGGCCCTCCCTCCTATGATAACCATCGATTTAGGCAGTTTTTTCATTGAGAGTGCCTCTTCATTTGTAAGATACTTTATTTTTTCTATTCCGTTTATTTCAGGTATCCTGGCTCTCGCACCCGTTGCTATCAGTATCCTCTTTGCCTTTATCTCCTTTCCGTTGACCTCCAAAGTATTTTTATCAATAAAGCTTGCAAATTCATTTATGTACTTTACATTTTTGAGTTTTCCAAGTACCTTCTGGTACTTTGAGAAACGCATACTTCCAACGAGAAATTCTTTGTCCTCCATTATTTTGCCGAAGTTTTCTACCCTTGTGGAATAATATAAACCATCAAATCTATCCTTGTTTATTTTATCCAAAAAGTTTCCTGCTGTTATCAGTCTTTTACTAGGAACGCATCCAACATTTACACAGGTTCCTCCAAGCAGTGTTCCATTGGTTTCATTTTTTCCTATCATGACTGTTTTAATTCCAAATTCATCCGCTTTCAATGCAGCAGCAAATGCAGCAGCACCCTGCCCAATTATTGCATATTCATACTCTTCCATTTTTTTCCTCCCTCAGTATACCGCACTTCTTCAGGTAAACTTCATAATTTTTAACGTGGTTAGCCACTTCATCAACTAATTCTTTGGTTTCATTGTTAATCCTGTAAATCCTTTTCCTTCCCTCTTTTCTTACAGTTATGAATTTGCAGTTAAGCAAACATTTTAAATCATGTGATAAGTTAGTCTGCTCTACTTTTAGTTTTTGCTGAAGTTCTCCTGCACACAATTCTTTATCTCTCAGCTGCATTAGTATGTTAAATCTATTCCTGTTTGCAAATGCATCAAAAAAAAGATCCGTTGCGTTTTTCATAAACCATTCTTCGATATTGCATTTTCAAGGTTTCCTATTCCGGTTGCAATTCCTTCTCCAACATATAATATTTTTCCGCTGGGGCTTATCAGGTAGTAAATATCAAGCTGAAATGTCGGTGGAGTGTTATAAGCTATAGTCATGTTATAGCTTGCAACTCCCCCAGTTACATAGGTGTTATTGTTACCATATTCGGAAATGAACTGGGAGATCGGCATTCCTGGACTTCCAAGGTCATTGTACTGCTCTAATTCCAATATCTTTACATTGTGCTCCTTGAAAAATGCAAGGTTGTCAGCCACTGCAGTATTCCCCTGCGCACAGCTGCCGCACCATGTTGCTACAAACCACAGAATAAGCGGCTCTCCTTTATAGTTGTTTAAGCTTTCAGTGCTTCCGTTTGCAAGCTGAAAAGTGTAATTTGGCGCAGTTTCGCCTACAGACAGTTTAGTGGATTTTGCGTGGTTTAAAACGAAGAAATTTAGTATAAGAACTACTGCTATTACTAACACAACTGCATATAAAATATACTTCATCTTGATTTTCATTCTTTAACCTCGCAGCAATCGTCTTTAGCGGCAGGGGTTATCCTGCAGCTTGCATTTATGTTCTTTGTTATCTGGACCAGGCCTATGTATGCTATTATTACACCTGCTGCAATGAATCCCGGCCCGTAAACAGAAAATATAGACTGCAGCTTTCCAGTGTTTCCGACTATAAAAGACGTTGAAAACCCGAGTACGGCAAGCAATGAAGGTATAATACTTGTGCAGCATAAGCTGCTTGGCAATATTGCCCCGATTATTGAGCTTAAAGTCAGTTTTTTGCTCGTCTTTGCCTTTAGTTTATAGGAATAAACATTCATGGTTATAACTAAGCTAATCAGAAAAGACACTGCAAAAGCTGAAAGCAAATCAAAGTAAATATAATATGAACCGAAGTCTATTATCCCCGTAGCAGAACTTTCTAACAGGTAAAAATATAGAATAAATACTGCAGTAAATAAAATAGAAAATAGCAATGCATACCTTTTTAGGGTTATAACCCTCTTTATATCCTGAAGCATGTGAATATATGAAATATTTATCATATATAAACTTTTTCATATTTCATATTTTAAAATATTTAACCTAATAAAATAAAGTAAGTTAATGGATAACCAAAATAAAAGAAGAGCTAGCACTTATATTGTTTTAGCTGTTATATTTTTATTCATACTTCTTTTAGTTTACTATGCATTAACTGCAGGCAACATAAAACAATTGTCCGTAGGAGTTACAAGCTGGTATTTGGCAAGCGCTTCAAAATCATTTTATCCAATAAACATAGAAAGCATAACAAGCGTTTTCAACAGTTCAAACAATCAGCTTTACCTTTTAGTAAAGCTAAAAAACAGCGGCAGTTCGGCTATCGAATACCTTTCAGGATGCATATCCCCTTTTTCGGGAGTTGTTTATCCTAGCAGTATAGCAAACTTAACTTATGAGAAGGGAGTAGCCTCATGTAATGCTATAGTTTTAGATCAGCTTTTGCCAAATCAAACCGCTACGCTTCAATGGCCTTTATCCCCGCAGATGATAGAGGTATTAAAGGCTGGAAACTTTGATGTAAACCTTACTTTTCCATTTAGTTCCTATAGCAATATAACAAAAACCTGCCCTAGGCTGAATACTACCTGTCCCGCTCTAAATGACTTTACAGGAAACGCAACAATCCATGTATCTATTTCTGCAGTTAATTAAACTTCAAAGCATCGGCTGGAAAGCTATATAAACCTTGAAAAGTCTAATAATAATATAGTAAGTCATACAAAGTGACTTTGGTCTATTAGACCTTAAATCACGATTAACAATTTGGCCTAAGTGGGCCTTTTTGAATGAATAGGAGGTGTTGAATTATGGCAAAGATAGGACCTACTTCTTTCAAGTATATCCTTCATGCAAAGTTTACTGCCGATAGTCTGATTGATAAACCAGACGTTATAGGAGCAGTATTTGGACAGACAGAGGGTCTGTTGGGTGAAGAACTTGACTTAAGAGAAGCGCAGAAAAACGGAAAAATAGGAAGAATAAACGTAGAAAGTTCATCCGCAGGTGGAAAAACCAACGGTGAAATAACCATACCTACTTCTTTGGGGATGGCAGAGACAGCATTGATAGGAGCAGCAATAGAAACAATTGATAGAATAGGGCCTTCAAAGGCCACTGTTTCGGTTGACAAGATAGAAGACGTAAGAATTTCAAAGAGGGAGTATATAATGAACAGGGCTCAGAAGCTGCTTGAAGAGGCTATGAAAACATCAGAGGTGGATACTACAGAATTGCTGCAGAAACTTTATGAGGAAGTAAGGCAGAAGGAATTCGTAGAATACGGCTCTGAAAAATTGCCTGCTGGTCCGGATTTGGAGGATTCTGAAGAAATAATTGTAGTTGAAGGGAGAGCAGATGTGATGAATATGCTCAAGCATGGCTTCTCAAATGTAATCGGAATGAACGGTACTAACATACCTAAAACGGTTATTGAACTAAGCAGAAAGAAAATAGTTACCCTTTTCGTTGATGGAGACAGGGGCGGTGACATGATAATAAACTCTTTTATCCAGCAGGGACATGTAGACTTTATAGCAAAAGCGCCTTCGGGAACAGAAGTAGAGGAACTGTCAAAGAAGGAAATAAACCAGGCCTTGCGTGCAAAGGTTCCAATAGAGGAATATGATCCATCTTTGAAAAGAGAATCGGCAGCTCCTAGGAAACAGGCTCAGTCAGCTCCTGTAGAAGTTCCGCAGGAAATAAAAGAGAAGGTTACTCCCCTGGTAAATGATATAATCGGCACAAGAGGGGCATTCCTTGTAAATGACAAGTTTGAGATACTTGGAAGGATACCTTATAAGGGAGTTGAAGATGCCATACTAAATTTAGAGAATATATACATGCTTGTTCTTGATGGTCTGGTAACTGATGAAATAGCAAAGGCAGCCGAAGAAAGCGAGATAACCTATGTCATAGGAAGCAGGGTTCTGGCAAGCAGTTCATCTGTAAAACTACTTTCGTATGATGACATTGGCTACAAATATAGATAAAGGCAGAAAAGTTTTGGTTAACTGTAAAGACTCTCTATCAAATGAATTACTGGAGGATAAGGTTTACTTTAAACCAATAACCTTCTTTGCTTTATTATAAAAATATTCTCTGCTTTCTTTCATCTCTGATAATCCTCTCCTGATTGAATCTTCTGCTACTCCTGCAGCTATCCTCGGGTATATCTCTCTTTCCTCCATATTTGGAACGATGTATTCTTTCTTCAATCCTTTTTCCTGTGCGAATTTTGCAAGCTCTTCGGCAGCGGTTATCGCCGTAAAGTCATCTATCTTTTTGGCTTTTGAATCAAGTACTCCCCTGAAAAGGCCGGGAAATATGAGGCTGTTATTTATCTGATTAGGGTAATCCGACCTACCGGTTGAAACAATATACGCTCCTGCCTTGTAAGCTTCTTCCGGAGAAATTTCAGGGTTTGGATTGGCATTTGCAAACACTATCGGCTTTGTATTCATTTTTCTTATCCATTCCGGCTTTATGCTGCCCTCTCTGCTGAACCCTACAACGATATCTGCGCCTTCAAATGAACTGTCAGCATCAGTAATAGAATCTTTATTGGATTTTTTCATGGCTTCATATTTCCACCTGTTTGTTGTTTTTATTATTTCAACGTCATCTCTGCCGTTGTAAAGCGGGCCCTTGCTGTCCCCCATTATTATATTCCCCGTATCTACGCCGTATTTTTCGAGTATACGAAACAATGCAATATTTGCAGCTCCCGCGCCTATTAAAACTATTCTGCTTTTCTTCAGGTCCTTGTCTACCAGTTTCGTAGCATTTATCAGCCCTGCCAACGTAGCGGCGGCTGTTCCCTGCTGATCATCATGCCATACAGGAACCTTTAATTCTTCCTGCAGCCTTTCCAATACTTCAAAGCAGAACGGCGATTCTATGTCTTCTAAATGTATGCCACCGCTGGTTACTGAAATGTTTTTTACAACGTTTACAAATTCATCCACTTCCTTTGTTTCTATTGGTATAGGTACGGCATTTACGCCTCCAAATTCCTTGTATATCAATGATTTGCCCTCCATAACAGGCAAAGAAGCAACCGGGCCTATATCTCCCAGGCCAAGGACTCTTGTTCCATTTGTTATTATAAAAATTGTATTCCATCTCCAAGTCAAATCCCAGGACAAACGGCTGTCATTGCTTATTGCCGTGGAAACAGCTGCTACTCCAGGGGTGTAGACTATTGACAGATCCTTCAATGATCTTATTTTTAAAGTAGGCTTCAGCTCTATTTTACCGCCGTACTTTTTTGAGTAATCTATAGCCAGCTTAGAGTAGTCTAATTTCTTGTCCATCTATTATTATCGTACATGCTATATTTAAATATTTTCTTTTATTCTTGATTTTATCGGTTTTTCTGCAATTCATGGAAAAAAGCAATATTTATATGCTAAAAATAGTAAACAGAGATATGGATTTTAAAGTTGCTGGTATAAATGAATTGAGAAAGGGAGACACTATTCTGGTAGATGACCAGTTTATCTGCAAAATAACGGATATAGCACTCAGTGCTCCTGGAAAGCATGGGCATGCAAAGGCCAGAGTTGAAGCCGTTGGAGTAATAGATGGCAAAAAAAGGGTTTTTGTCATGTCCGCTGAGGACAGGGCCAAGATTCCAATAATAGAAAAGAGGGTTGCACAGGTAATAAGTCTTAATGACGGTAAAGCGCAGCTGATGGACATGGAATCCTATGAGGTTTTTGATGCAGATATACCTGAGGAATTAAAGGATAAAATGAAGGAAGGCACACAGGTCACCTACTCAGATTTAATGGGTCAGAAGCTGATAAAAGGAATGAAGTAAGTTCTCCTGAAACAGTAAAAAAAAGTTCACACGATTTATTTGTACCTATCTTTTAAAATCAGTCGAAATTTCCCGCTTTTTTACTTTCTTCTATAAGTTTTTTCTGCTGCTCGTCGTCTTTTTTAAAACCTTCCTGCTGCAGCTTTTCTCTTCTATTATCACTCATCTTTGCAAATAAGTTACACCAGTCCCTCCCGGAAACAACCAAATTAAATTTAACGAGCGATGGGTGCGCACATTTTCCTCTTTCCAATAGATCTGCATTGAGCACATCATTTGGTATAAAGTACTTGCAAAGCAGACAGTTCTCACTTTGCCATGTTATGTGTTTATTGTTTTCTTCCATTTTATTCATAATATGTTATGTTTGCTTTAGTTTCTGTTTCATTGTTTCTATTCATTTTGTTTATTGTGGTTTTCATTATTTCAAGCAAGGTATTCTCATATTTGCTTTTATTAATCGAATACACCCAGCCATAAAGCTGTTTGGCCTGCTCCCCCTTATATACCAATTTACCCAATTTTTCTTCAAAAGCTAGCTGGAATTTAAAGCCTACATATATTTTTGGCTCGAGCAAGTTTCTTCTAATCTCATATTCAACACCCTCTTTTACAGGAACAAATTTACCTTCAATGTATTCTTTTGAGTAGTAGTTGTCATTTACTTTCTTAACTTTATAGCCTAAATCGGAGAAAGTGTCAGTAAGCGCTTTTTCTAGTTCACTTGTTTACGACGGCAAGGTAAGGTACATAGGAGTCAGCAACTTCAATCAAA
>JAMCSP010000019.1 GCA_023378865.1 Candidatus Parvarchaeota archaeon
AGGGAATGTATCTGTTACATATCTTTCATTTACCAACAGCCCTAAATCACTGAAGTAGTCAGAATTCTTTACAAATTCCCTTTTCAAAGTGGGATTACCGTTTGCATCATTCTTGTATGGCAACGACTTAAGCAGTTTTTCGATCTCTGATGATTTCTTTGCCATATTTTTAATTTAATTACTTTTTAATTGTGAATTAAAGACAATTTCTAGTATAAATATTTAACTACTTCTGATATTTAACTAAAATAAGAAGTACTCTTATAATCTGATAATCTAATACTGGTCGCCGCTACAATTTTTTTAAACGACTCTTTATCCAGATTCTTTATAAGGTCATAATTCAGGTATACCTTGTAATCGCCAGAATGCAACGGTTTTATATATGCGGCAGGCATAACCTTCCCTTTCATTTTTATGCCGAAGTACTCTCTCTCATAATCATTATCCCTTGTTCTGTAGATCCCCGACATATAAAACAAGGGAACACTATCACGCATAAAACTGCTGTCATAATCTGACGAGCTTCCGCTTTTTATTACATAATCACTTGATTTTCCCGGGAACCTTGAATCCTTCTTTCTCTTCCTTACAAGATCAATTTTTATATTCTTGAAGTAATCCGATAAATCATTATACGGAAATTTTAATATCTTTTCAGGATCTTCATTTTTCAAATCCTCAAGAATTAAATCCAAACTTTTTCTTAAGTTATCCAGCCCTTTAAACTCTTTATTTGTATTTTTTCTAAACATGCTTTTTAAAAGAAGGCTAATCCTATAAAAGCTTTTTCATTTCAAAAGATTAAGCTGGCTTATATTTCCTGGATATAATATGTGCAAGAGCAAAAAAGAAAAAAGAAGTGCCTAAAGCATATACCAATATGCCTAATAAATCAGAATTATTTACGGAATTAAATAACTGCAACAAATAACCCGCTAAAAATATAAAGTTCATTGACAGAAAGATTATGAATACGCTGATTGAATTTTTATTAAGCCTTATTAACTGAATGGCTTTCAAGGGGTTTTTATAGAAGGTTGCTGTAAATCTTATTACAGATACGGTTATAATCACCCCTATAAATGCGATCGAAACCGCTTCATAAAGTGCGTTTCCCATAAACACCCCAAAAAGATTTAGACCATCCGATTATTACATAGCTGACAAGAAGGTAAGTAAACGTTCCCAAAAGCTCCGCAGCCATTTTTACGAAATAATTACTCATAAATGAACCGAATGAATAAACAGCAAAGACTACAACAAATAAAACAGAAGCAAATAAAAGAACTGAGAAATTTTTCTTTGAATCCTTCTCATTTAATGCCCACCTAACTAAAGGAGTCTTATCCTGCCTGTGCTTGTATAGCACAGATATATTCGCTATGCTTAAAATAGAAATAATAAACCCATTTATCACTTCAAAAATTACCCAATAAAAATGGAAATCTTCGTACAATACCATAAATTATAAATTAATCATATATTGGGAGTATAAAAATATTCTTATTTTGTTTACTTTAAATTGAATTTAGCTACTTTAAATAGATAATTATTTAAATAGAATTCTTCAATAATAAACAATGAGAAAAAACAGTAAAAAATTGGGTTTGTTCGAAAGCAACCTTGTTCCGGTAGTAGGAAAGCACGTTTTTGGCAATCTGTATGATGTAGATGATTCTATTCTAAAAAACCTTGAATACCTTAAAGAATCGGTAATAGCTGCAGCGAATGCCGGCAATCTTCATATAATTGACATAATGGAAAAGCAATTCAATACAATGAACTCTCCGGATCTTGGAGGAGTATCTATAATAGCATTAATAGTTGAAAGCCATATATCATTGCACACCTGGCCAGAAAGCAGGTATGCTACAATAGATATATACTCCTGTGGTAATGAAAGCAATCCTTCGCTTGCATTTGACTATCTTGTTTCTATCATGAAACCCAAGAGCTATAGGGTTTTTACCGCAGACAGAAGCAACCCATCAAGCGAAAACGAAACTAAAGTATTCAATGACTTTTAAGACAAAGACATAAACAGGAAAAATAAAGTAAGAACAGTGAATAATATGATATTGCCGTATTCCCATATAAGAGTCGTTGGATTGCTTAATGAAACAAACATAGTTATCCCGTAGTTTATTGCTAAAACTAAAGTAGTCAGAAAGAAGAATACAAACGCATACTGCTTGTATTTTTTAATGTAAAATGAGGATAAAAACAAAGTTTGATTCTTATTGAGTTTTTTCCTGAGCATTAAAACAAACAGCAGCATTAAGACTCCCAAGATTAATGATATAACACCATATATAAAGTCAATATTCATACAAACCTCCTAAACAGCTTAAACCAGCGGAAAGATATGTAAATAACAACAAACAATGCAATTATCCCAAATATATATGCAAGATAGAAGAAAATCTGATCAACACTGTACAATAAAGGATAACTATTAAGTATCTTCTGGAGAAATGTAAATAACCCTGTCAAAAAGAGCATAAAGGCAGGATAAATAAACATATTTAACTCTTTTGTAGCTGAATCTTTATTCAGAAAGAAAGAAGTTAATGGTGCCTTGTCTTTTCTATGCTTTAAAATAGCAAAGAAGCTTACGCCTGAAAATATTGCGCTTATAACCCCTCCTACAAAAAGCACAGCAAATATCACTGTGTAGGCTATATTTAGCATAATGTATCTATTAATTTAAACTATTTATAATTTTACTAGATTGTATTTTTAAAGAATGCCAATATTTCTTCGGCATGCTTATCCGGAGAAACCTTTGGGTATACCTTCACTATTTTACCATTTTCATCTAATATGAATGTCACTCTAGAAGCAACACCTAACATAGACTTTATTCCAAGTTTCGTAACAATCTTTTTATCGGAATCACTTAATAATGTAAATGGGATAGAATATTTGCTTTTAAATTTTTTATGGGATTCTATGCTGTCAACGCTTATTCCAAACACAGGAATTCCTAAAGATTTAAATGAATTGATATTATCGCGGAAGCTGCATGCCTCTTTTGTGCATCCTGGGGTATCATCTTTGGGATAAAAATATACTACACTCTTTTTGCCCTTTAGATCAGACAAAGAAACTTCCTTTCCGTCATCTGCTTTAAGCCTAAAATCAGGAAACATATCTCCTTCCTTAACTTCCATATACATATAAAGAAAAACAAGTATATAAGTTTTATATGCCTGAATTCGTTTTACTTGATCATAAAAAGGCGGAAATAGCCATAGAGACACTTGAAAACAGATATAAAAACGTAGGTTATTACCTTAATTTTAATGGGCCTTTACAGCTATTAGTTGCTGCGATATTATCTGCGCAGACAAAAGATACAGTTGTAAATGAATTAACCCCTGAGCTTTTCAAGAGATATAAAACGATAGAAGAGTTTGCAGAAGCCAATCCAAATGAGCTTTTAAAATATGTGAAAAGAGTTAGCTTTGCAGAAAACAAGATAAAGCACATAATAAGCTGCTGTCGTATAATAAGAGAGAAGTACAATGGAGAAGTGCCTGATAAGATGGATGAGCTGCTTTCCTTGCCGGGCGTTGGAAGAAAAACAGCAAATACTGTTTTGATAAATGCATTCAATATAGTGGAAGGCATACCGGTAGATACCTGGGTAATAAAGCTTTCCTATAGAATAGGATTAAGTAAAAGCAAAAAACCTGATGAAATAGAAAATGACCTTAAGAACCTCGTTAATAAAAGATATTGGAAAAATTTTGCTTATGTGCTTAAGGAGCATGGCCACCAGATCTGCCAGTCTGTAAAACCAAAATGCGAGATATGCCCTATAAAAGAGCTATGCCCAAAAAATGGAGTTAATTAAATGTTCATTTTTAACTGTACTATACAGTGAATAATTAAAAATACATTATTTCATCATGCAAAAGAGAGAAAAAAAGCAAAAAGTATTTATGTAAGTTCTATTCTATTATAGAGTAAGGGGATGAAAATATGTCAAGCATAGTTTTAGTAGGTGCAGCGGTTTTGTACTTATTGATACTTATAGCAATAATACTTAGAAACAATTCCCTTGCCTCTAGAGTTTAAAAATTAAAAAATGGGCGGGGTATCATTTATTTGTATTTATTAAGGTTTATCCTGATTTGAAAATTTCCCGGAGTATTTTGCCTTTCCCTTTAGCTCTTCTAGTACTATTTGACAGATTTTGGTATTTGGCTTTATAGCAAGCGCTATTGGGGATAGATTAGCCATTTCCAGTACTATCTTTCCGGAAGTGCCTGGCTGCATAAAGCCGCTGCTTATATGTGTTAGCAGCCCTAATCTCGCAAACCTTGACCTGCCGTCTATTCTGGCAGAGATATTCTGCGGAAGTGATATCCTTTCTATTGTTACTGCATGAACTAATTCTCCAGGCTGAATGAGAAAACTTTCGCCCTTCTTTATCTTTATCTCTTCTGTCAGTTCCTTGTAATCTGTAGAATCATCAACTACAACCATTTTATTTACCTTTTTGAACACTCTAAAAACATAACCTAACCTTAGATCAACAGATCCCGGGCCTATCTGCTCCCTATTTAATGGATCTATCTTTAATTCCTTGGAGTCCAGAAGCTTTATTATTTCATCGTGCGATAAAACCGCCATATATAGTTAATACCTACAAACATTAAAAACATTTACATTTTAAGGAATAAATTAAAATAATACGTGAATTATAATAGGATATAAGAATACATTTTTTAAGAAACTGAAGCGTTAAACTCAACAGTAGGCATAACCCCGTTTGGAGGATAGGCACGGGTACGTAGCCAATAAACAGTCATACCGTTAGGTGCATAAGATGCTTCATTATTACCGACTTCTATTTCAAAAGGGAGACTTGCATTGTTTGATGCCCCTGTTATATACCCTGTATTATTTACATAATTTTGATATGTGTAATAAGTTGTATTTGTATATATCTGTGTCCAAACTGAAGCAGGATATTCGCTATTTTCATTTGGTAAGGTTCCTTGATTTTTAGTTCCACCTTGACTATTAGAAGGAGAAGCTTGAGAACTGACATTAACACCGCCCGGTGAACCTTCAAAATCAATTAAAGTATATGTTCCAGCAATATTAGGGCTGGCATCTGAACTTCCAGTGTAATTGCTAAATCCAGGCTCACTCCACCCCCAAACATCACCTTGGAAAGAAGTGGTTTGTGTTCCGTAGTAATCTACAATTATGGGAGCAGTGAAGGATGAAGAGGTATAAATACCATTCTCACCACCTTCTGATGTTGTGCCACCTTTAATAGTTACGCCATTGTTGACAGATACCGAACCATTCGAAGTTATACTGTTTATACCACTTGCCAGACTTGTTCCTGCAAAGTTCCAATAATTAGTGAATACGTTTGCACCATTATCATATTCTGCATATGTAGAGGAAAGCTGCGGTGCCTCACCAGTTGTATTATTGTTGAATAAGTTCGTAGTGTTGGAGGCAAATCCTATCGCTATGTCAGTCAAATTTGTATTTGCAGGTATACCATTCGGTAATTTTATCCAGAATATCGCATACTTTGAGTTATAACTTTCAAGCCAGCTGTCTATTACCTTACCATTTGTAGTATTAAAGAATTCTACATTCTGGAATGCATAGTGCCCTGTTTTATTGATATACTTGCTGTTTGAGGAGTTTATAGTCATATTAATCATCTGCTGGAACGGCTGTGAAGTAGTAGACTTTTGAGAGTTTATAATTTTTAATTTAATATACTTGTAAATACTTTTTGGTAATGGGCCTAATTTAGAAAAGTTTATAACTAATTTACCAAATGAAAATGTGTAACCAAAAGAAGAATTTGGAATATAAGTTGTATTTGAAATTGTTACATTGTTAATACTATAACTGTAATTACCAAAACTACTTGCAATTTTTATCAAATTTGAGCTTGAATAATTTATTTTATTGCCGTATTTTACGGTCCAATTAGTACTAGTCGGAAGTCCCTCCTCCACAAATTCCTTTACGCATAACCAGTTTGAAAGGTTATCAGAAGTTCCCACTTCTGCAGTGCCATTTGATGAACAGTTTACACTAGATCCCGCAGAATAGCTATAAATTCCTAAACCCGAGGAATTGAAGTTCATTTTTATCTCGCTTCCCGTTTTATTGCTCTTGTTTATTCCATCGTAATCAACCCACCAATTGCTGCCTTTAGGTAAGGTACTTTGATTGAAGGTAGTGGTACAGTTCCAGTTAGAAAGGAAGTATATATAACCTGCCTCTACTGTCTTTATCTTAGGAGTGCAATCTAAAGAGGTATTTGCTTTGACAGTAAAGTTTCCTGGGGGTGTTGAAAAAGTAGATATTGACTTAGTAAATGAATAGTTACTTATGATTACAGAAGGCATAACTCCGTTTGGTGGATATGAACGAACACGAAGCCAGTTTGCTGTATAACCCCCCGTATCAGAAGAAGACCCAGAAGCAGCTTGGCCTAGCATAATGTATAAAGGAGTTGATAAAGAATTAGAGGTGCTTGATTCAGAGACAGTTTCCATGTTATTATAATTATAGTTAGGCACTATCTCCAATAATTGTGAACCTGTTGCCGTCCAAGCAATTCCTTCTATTATAGGAGCATTATAAGCTGTTTTACTATTAGCTATATCTGAGTATGAAGTAGTTAATATCTCAAACTGCATATCTCCTGAGTACATTCCATAGGACTGACCGTATCCATCCTCATACATATAAATCGGTTGCCCACCGTCTATCTGCGTATCACTTCTAGCAAGTTCTATTGTTGGGCGTGCATTAGAACCGCTTGTTATTCCTAATTCTAATATCCCTGCAGAACTGACAGCAGAGGTTGTTCCTATCGAAACGTAATTGTTATGACCATTGTTAGTAAAAGAAATTCCATTATCCCAAGTATAAGTATCTCCTGAGGAAGTAAGTTCCTGCCATCCTGAAGGTAACCCTGAACCTGCAAAATTCTCATAATAATTGAATACATTAGCCCCGTCATCATATTCCGCATATGTTGGTGAAAGCTGTGGTGCTTCACCTGTTGTCTTATTATTGAATAAGCTTGTAGTGTTGGAAACAAATCCTATCGCTATGTCAGTCAAATTTGTATTTGCAGGTATACCATTCGGTAATTTTATCCAGAATATCGCATACTTTGAGTTATAACTTTCAAGCCAGCTGTCTATTACACTGCCATTTGTAGTATTAAAGAATTCTACATTCTGGAATTCATGACCAGCAGCTAGATTTATGTACTTTCTGTATGCAGAGTAGGAGAAATTAACCATCTGCTGGAATGAGGCAGGTGTAGCTGAATTCTGATTATTATAAATCGAAACCAAAGCAATATGTGGAGCAGGATAGACTGATTTAGTTATTCCATCATATGTTATGCTTAATGCCGAACTATTATAATACAACCCTGTTTCAGCAAAGGAAGTATTACAAAGCGTCGAATTCGAGAAGATTATGTTTTTAATGTTGCCTGCTGACAAATATCCGGATGAAGGAGAAGGAGAATAAGTAGTAACACAATTTGAAGTAGAAGAGGAATTATGCAATGTTGGAACTAAATAAGAGTAATTGCCTCTTAATACAGTGAAATTTATTTCTGGGGTAATAGAATATTCATCTATGTTGTCATATATTACCGACCAATTATAATTAAGCGGAAGTCCTTGTTCCTCAAACTCCGTTACACAGAACCAGGTTGAAATATTGTCAGAAATACCCACAGCTGCAGTGCCATTTGATGAACAGTTTACACTAGATCCCGCAGAATAGCTATAAATTCCTAAACCCGAGGAATTGAAGTTCATTTTTATCCGATTTCCTGTGCTATTGCTCTTGTTTATTCCATCGTAATCAACCCACCAATTGCTGCCTTTAGGTAAGGTACTTTGATTGAAGGTAGTGGTACAGTTCCAGTTAGAAAAGACATATGTAGATCCTGCTTCTACGTTTCTTGTCTGAGGATTACAAGCTAGAGAGGTATTTGCTTTTATACTAAGGTTTCCAGATGAAGGGTATAAAGTTAATGCAGGTAAACTGGTTACATTTACTGTTGGCATTACTCCATTTGGTGGGTAAGCAGCAATCGCATTCCAATATATATTAGCATATGAGCCAGTCAATCCGCTTGGAACATAGGTTAGATATGAAATGTATTCGGCAGAGTTTCCAGAGACGGTTAAAATCACGTTATTTATTCCATTTTGAAGACTTACATCAGATACATAGTACTCGTTACTGGAAGTGGGTGTTTCAGGGGTGGTAGCAGGCGCTTCATAAGTTATCCCTGCATAATTTATCTGATACTTTGAAACGCTATACGAATATACATAAGTCAAAAAGGTTAATGGAGTTTTAACAATAGAAGAAGGCAACATTGAGTAAAGTCCATAGAAATAGTTACCCCATGATGTCTGTGTATAACCCATATAGTCCTGTGAAAAGGAAACTGGCACGCCACCCAAATTACTCCATCCGCTTGGCAATGCTGATAATCCGCCAAATCTTTGATAATAATTAAATATATCAGCACCATTATCGTATTCTCCATATGTAGGAGAAAGTTGCGGGGTTTCGCCTGTTGTTTGGTTGTTAAATAGGTTAGTGTATTTAGGTGCGAAGTAGATAGCTATGTCCTTTATAGTGGAATTAGCTGGTATTCCGTTTGGTAATTTAATCCAAAATATCGCATATTTAGATGTGTAATTCTCTAGCCATGAATCTATAACTTTACCACTTGTAAGATTCAAGAACTCAACATTCTGAAATTCATGCCCCTGTGTAAGGTTTATGTACTGCTCATATGAAGGATATGATAAGTTTATCATCTGCTGGAATGGTGAAGGTGTTGCTACATCCTGGGCATTATGTATGTAGACTAAGAAGACTTGCTTAATTTCACTAGTATTTCTCTTGTAAGTTATCTCGACTTTGGAGAAATTGTATATTCCTTTCTCTGAAATAGTAGTTTGACAAGCCGTTGAATTAGAAAATACAATGATCTGGGTATTACCCACTAAAAGATAGCCTGATGAAGGGAAAGGAGAATAGGTAGTAACACAATCTAAAGTAGAAGAAGAGTTATGCAATGTTGGAACTAAATAGGAATAATTGCCTACTACTGTAGTGAAATTTATTTCTGGGGTAATAGAATATTCATCTATGTTGTCATATATTACCGACCAATTATAATTAAGCGGAAGCCCTTGTTCCTCAAATCTAGTGATTGCAAGCGTTGAGTTAATAAGATTTGTGGGCATAACACCATTTGGAGGTGCAGATGGAGAGTAATAATCAATAGGATTATTAGACCACAATGCAGTGTATGCACCACCGCCATCTTCAAAGTAATCCAATTCTATCCTCTGCGTTCCTATGTTTGAGATAGTACCTGAATAGGCAGTGAAACCTTCTGTATGCCATTCGCTTACTAAATTGTTTGGATTAGATGTTCCTCCAAGCCAGTATTCTCCATTACCTCCATAAGCGGAAGTTGAGTAACCCAGTGCAATTCCGTCGTCTGATCCAACTGAAAAAGAAGTGGAGGAATTTACCTCTGCCCAGCCTATCGCCTTTATTATCCAGGAATTTGCAGTGTTTGAAACAGGCGGATTTGGATATGCGGAACCTCCCGAGTAGCCCTCCTGGTAATTAATTACAACATTTGATTCAGTAGTTCCATCAACATCCTGCGAACTGCCTAAAACCGGAGTATAAAATGGAGGGGTTGAAGAGGACATAGCGGCACATGAACTTATTGTTACACCGTTGTTTAAAGCGGCTGCATATACGTTGTTTTGATAACTGCCACTATCACAAGTTCCGCTTGAATCAAAGTAAATCTGGTACTCTAATCCTTTATTCATGACGTTGCCTATATCGTCATATTCACCGTATATCGGTGAAAGTTGCGGCGCCTCCCCAGTGGTTCTGTTATTGAAATTATTTGAATAAGTAATAAGTGTCTGATTGAATATCATATCTATTGTGATGCCACTTTTCCCGGCAATACCTCCTATCCTAAGCCAGTATATCGTATCGCTAGAAGTATTTGAATTGCCGGATTCAACCCACGAGGGTATGACAGTTCCATTCTTGTATGTAAACATTATATTTGTCAAGCCGGAATTCTCGTATTTAGAGTATCTTGACGAGTTTATGCTTAGCATCTGCTGGAATGGCGAAGGAGTTTCTATTGACTGATTATTATATATTGAGATAGGAATTATAACTGGCTTTCTATAAGCAAAGGTATCATTTGAGAATTTAACAGTAAAGTTTGAACCAACCTCTATATAAGAGCTTGAGATGTTAGGGGTAAACCCATAATTATAATGTACAGAAGGATAAATTTCAAAGCTATAATTCTTATTATAAGAAGTAGTAAACTCTATCGTATTTGATTTAGAAGACTGGTTATGACCAGCAAGATTTACCTCCCAAACATAGCCTGAAGGAAGGTTAACTTCGTTGAAATAAGTATGACATATGCTATTAAAGGTTATTGATATAGTTGAACCAGAAACTACATTGCCGCTTTCGGGTGACGGAATGAAACTACACTGCGACTCATTTTTAACCTGCACAGAAAATGAAAAGGAAGAAAGAACAGAATCATTGAATGTCACATTCTTTCCAGTAGAAAAGTTTCTCATCCCATCGTATGTTACTGACCAGTTATAGTTCAAAGGCAAACCTGTTTCAGTGAAGGTTGTTACACAATAAGAAACTGAAAAGTTTATTTTGATACTTGATCCAGCAGCAATCTCTCCACCTGAGGGTGTTGGAATATATGCACAGCCAGATACAATTATTACAGGTATCGTGAAATTATACAGCCCTTTTGAGTTATTAAATGAGATATGGGTAGAAGTAGATGTATTAAATTTATTGTCAAAAGTAACATTCCACCCAGTACCGCTAGGCAAACCGGCCTCAGTGAAATTGGAGATACAATATCTTTCGGTAAATTTCACATAATTATATGAACCGGCTTCAGAATAGCCTTTCGATTCATTAGAAACAAAGTAACAATTATCATATTCTGATGTAGGAATAGAGAAAGAATAATTGCCCTTTATAATATTGAAACCTATTTCTGATGAAACTGATGAATTTGTAATATTATCATAATCAACGGACCAGCTAACTCCAGAAGGCAAACCTGTCTCTATAAATTCCGAAGAGCAGTTAGTGGAAAAGCCAATTTTGGTCGTTGAGCCAGCGACTAGATAACCGCTGCTCATATTAGGCGTTAAATAGCAGTTAGCCGATACCTGTATTCTGGGGACTGAAAAGGAGAAATTACCATAAATTGAATCCACATCCAATGAAGTATTTGATGAATAGTTGGTTATGCCATCAAATTTAACACTCCAAGTTATACCTTTTGATAGGCCAGTTTCATTGAATAAGGTTGCGCAGGAAGAGGAAAATGAAAGCAGCAATGAAGAGCCAGCTGCTATATGACCGCTACTTGGATTAGGAGTAAAAACGCAGTTGTACTCTTTTACATTGTATGCAGTGAAATTAAAAGTTCCCGGAACTGTTGAAATCTGCAAAGAGGTATTATCAGAACTGTAATTCACACCATTATATGTAAAGGTCCATTTACTATCCTTTGGAAGATTACTCACTGTAAATGTAGTATAACATTTCGTCTGATTAAATACTAAATAAGCCGTAGAACCGGCTGCAAGATTAGATGATCCATTTTCGGCAACATATAAACAATTATCTATTGTCAGATTTGGAACAGCAAATCTATAAATGCCTGGCTGCGTGACTAATTGAATGCTTGTCGTTGTTGAACTGAAGTTTTCATTATCATATGTTAAATTCCATTCACTACCGGGTGGCAGACCATTTTCATAAAACGTAGTAGTGCATCCTCCACTATAGTTTATGGTTAAACTAGAGCCTGCCACTGCAATTCCGCTAGAAGGATTTGGACGATATGAACAGCTTGAATTGCCGATAAATGGTAAAGTATATGAATAACTACCATTTATGGATGGAACTTTTATAACGGTGCTGTTTGATGAAACGGTAGTGCCATTATATGTAACAAACCAGTATTCACCGTTTGGCAAACCGGTTTCTGTAAACTTTGTGATGCACTTTGCCGTAAAATGAACATAAAAGAAAGCACCAGCAGCTGTACTGCTAGAAGAAGGTTGCGGTTCAAATATACAATTAGACATGTTTATTGAGTAAAATTTCGCAGCAAAAATGCCAGCAGGAGTTGTTATTGTAATATTGTTAGTTGAAGGACTTTCGGTTATGCCATCAAAAGTAAGCTTCCATTGTACCCCATCAGGTAAACCCGTTTCTATAAAAGTGGTATTGCAGTTATTCTCTACAAACGAGATATTCTTGTTTCCGCCTGCAGTAAGATAGCCTGAAGAAGGAGATGGAAGAAAAGAACAATACGAATAATCAACAGTCTTTACAGAGAAAGAAAAGTTTCCTGGAAGCGTAACAAAACTTATATTTGAGATACGGGATGAATTCGTACTTCCATTGTATACAACCGTCCATAGTGCGCCAGAAGGCAGACCATTTTCTAAAAACGTTGAAATACATTCTTTTGTATAGGATATTTTAGAAGACTTTCCTGATACTAAATAGGCAGATCTGGGTTTTGGATAGTAAAAACATCCTGAATTGATAGGAACTACACTAGAAACATATGAATGATTGCCTGGAGAAGCGTATATAACTATAGTATCATTGTAAGAGCTGCTTGAAACTCCATCAAAAGTAACATCCCACTTAGTATTGCTAGGAAGACCTGTTTCATTAAACAATGTTTTACATGCATTTGTATAAGTTATTAGAACTGAAGAACCAACTGTGGCAGTTCCATTTCCAGAACTAATATTGATATGACAACCTTGTTCTGAGATGCTATTAGGTCTTATATAATAATTATATGTATTAGTAGAAAATGAATTATTGAAAGTTATCTCAGAGGAAGAGGAAGATTCTAAGAGATTGTTAAAAGTAACATTCCACTGCGTATTGCTAGGAAGACCTGTCTCCTTGAATGTAGTAAGGCAGAATTTTCCTATAAAATTAACATTAAGAACTGAAGAGGTATTAATTGTTCCTTGCGTCACATTGGAAACATAGAAACACCCATTGCTCTCTGCTGTAAATATTTTAAAATTGTACACACCAATTTGAGTTAAGAATAAAATTTGATTTGAATCAGAAGAAGCATTTATCCCATCAAAATAAACTTTCCATTGCGTGTTACTGGGTAAACCAGTCTCTTTAAAGTAAGTAACACAATCATTTTCAAAAACTATTGACAGGTTATCACCAGGCGTTATGTAACCTGAGGAAGGCTGGGGCTTGTATGAGCATGAACTGCTTATTGGAATGCTTTTCACGTTATAAGGATTAGCAGAGGAATTTGAAGAGTTAACTATTATTTTGTTTGAGTAAGAGGAATAAAGAGTATAAGCGTAGATAGCCTGAGGAATAGGTAAATTATAATCAAAATAACTCGGATAAGAGTAATTTACCTCCCATTTAATACCGTTTGGCAAGCCAGTCTCCGTGAAAATTGTTCTACATGCCGCAGTAAAATGCACTGTAAATGAAGAACCTGCCATTATTTCACTACTATAACTAGCAGAGAAGACACATCCGTTAATCTTTATTGGAGTTATATAGAGTGAATAATTTCCAGGCTTAGTAACAACTGAAGTATAATTCTTTACGGAGAAGTTAGTAATATTATTAATTGATATACTCCAATTTGTATTAACTGGTAAACCTGTTTCGGTGATGTTAGATATACATGAAACTGGAGAGAATTGAATTGTTGTATTGCTTCCAGAGATAAGATTTCCACTTGAATTTAATGAATCAAAAAGACAACCCCTACCGGCAGTGTTCTTTATTTCATAAGAATAATTACCAGGAAAGTTTAATATAGACAAATTATTTTTATTGCCAGAAACGGTTGTTCCATCATAGGTTACTGACCAGTATACATTTTTGTATAAACCTTTCTCATAAAATGTAGATATACATTTTTCAATGTAGTTTACGGTTAACGCTGTACCTGCAGTATTATTTCCGCTTATTGGCTGTGGTATAAAGTAACAATTTCCTCCCGCACTTACATTGCTTATGACAAATGGAAAAGTACTGTATCTTGTTTTTATCGATATTAATGTACCTATAGATGAATTCGTTTTTCCACCGTAATTTACCTGCCACAAACTACTAACAGGCAAGCCTTTTTCATAGAAATCTGTGTAACATAAACTATTAAAGCCGATATTAACAACAGATCCTGCTTTTACCGTTCCAACTGATTCATTCGGTGAAAAAACGCATGTTCCAAGAGTGATCTTTCCCACTGAAAACGTGTAATTTCCTGGAAAATTACTGAAAGATATGGAGCTTGTCTGAGAATCTAAAGTACTGCCATTAAACACCACTTGCCATGATGTGCCTGAGGGTAAGCCTGCTTCTGCAAAAACTGTATCACATGTAGTAAGGTTAAATGTTACATGTATATTATTACCAACCTCTGTTGATCCTGATGTAACATTCGGTGCATAGTTACAACCTTTATAGCTTGTCTGAGGTATTTGATAATAATACTTTCCCTGTGGGAGAAGAAACGACATGTTAGGATTTATGGAATGTTTAGTTACAGCCGCAAAGGTAACAGTCCAGTTGGCTCCAGAGGGTAAACCCGGATCTATGAAACTTGTTATACAGCTATCTGTAAACGAAACTGTTTCATTAGAGCCTGCAACCACATTTCCAGAAGAAGGGGAAGGAATATAGTAGCAATCTTTGCTGATAGGTATTGAAGGGATTGAAAAGTTATAGGAACCATTTATAGTATTGAAGTTTAAACTCGTAATAGTTGAAGATTTTGTGATATTGTCAAAGGTTACGTTCCAATTTGTGTTATTAGGCAGACCTGTCTCTGCAAACTCAGTACCACATTCTCCAGAAAAGCGTATTCTTTGCAGACTTCCAGCTAGGATACTTCCATTTTCTGGATTTGGAGTGAAGGTACAGTTGCCTACCCTTATAGTTGATACATTGAATGAAAAGGTTTTTCCTTTATAGTAAGGGAACTCTATGGAAGAGTTAAATGCACCGTCCCTTATCTGATTATCGTAATCAACGGACCAGCTAACTCCAGAAGGCAGACCATTAGAAACAAATACAGTATGACATGTCTGTGAAAAATATATAGAAATGGAAGAACCTGCTGTTAAATTTCCAGTTGAAGGTACGGGGGAATACACACATCCGCCATTGGTTGAATTTGAAACCGAGAATACGGTGGAGATATTAGATGTATTGAATTTTATTACGTTTGCAGTAGACTGTAGTGCTTTATTACCGTACTTTACACTCCAGTTAATCCCTATAGGAAGATTTTTTTCAGAGAAGGTAGTGATACAGCTGGGGGAGAATAGAACGGAAATTGAAGATCCTGCAATAATTGGGTTAGGTAGATTTATAGTGGGATTAAAAGTACAGTTACCTATTGTTACGCTTGATACACTCAGATTGCTTAGTGAGTAGTTTGTATCTATACTCAAAAAGAAAGAAGATGAACGCTCTATTTTATTGTCGTACTCAGCACTCCATGTTGTACTGTTTGGCAACCCTTCTTCACTAATAGTTGTATTGCATGAAGAGTTAAATGTTATAAGAATGTTCCCGCCGGCAGTTGAATTTCCATTTTCCGGACTAGGGGTAAAAATACAATTGTTCTTTTTAATAATTGAGACATTAAATATGGGGATTAAGGAAGCATTTTTTACAGGAATAAAAACGATCTGCGTTAAATTTGAAGTAGTTGTAATATTGTCATATTTTACTGTCCAGTTATAACCTGAGGGTAAACCGGTTTCCAAAAAGGTCACTTTATTTGATTTAGAACTGCATGTTGTGAAGAAGATTATAGACTTAGAAGAACCCGCATTTACATATCCAGACTGCGGATAAGGATAGTAAGGGCAGCCGTTATATGCTGAATCCGACACTGAAAAAGGATAGTCTCCATATGTAGATATGAAGTAAGTCGAATTAGTATTTGCATTCCTTGAAACGTTATCATAAGTTATCGTCCAGTTTATATGGTTGGGCAGACCGTATTGATTAAAAGTAGTATTACAAATCGCAGAAAACGAAATGTAAATAGAAGAGCCTGCAGTTATTGTACCAGATTTGGAGGTAGGCAAGAATATACAGCCACCAAAGAAAACTTTGTTGACTTTGAAGGAGAAGTTTTTAAGAAATGAAGAATAATTCAAATAATTTGCATTTGAATATAATACGCCAGAAGGAAGCGAAATTGACCAAATCGAGTTGACAGGTAATCCTGACTCGTAAAAAAGAGTGTATTTCGGCACAGGAATCGATTTGGTGCTATTTGTAGTATTTACTGGCGGAGTAACACTTATGTTATTTGGTGGCGTTATGGTTATGGGTTTTAGTCCGAATAACTTTGCAAGATTAAAATTCAAAAAGCCGGGGATAGTACTTAAAAAGAATAGAATAATAAGGAGTATAGAAAGCACCACAATAAAAGTAGTAAAGTGGATTTTATAGCTTTTCTTTTCAGGTGGTTCAATAAGTCTCATATAGTCATTGTATTGCTGTTTATTACAATTATTACGTATATTATTAATATTTATCAGTATAATAATATGAATGAAAATACTATCCTGGAATGTAAATGGACTAAGAAGCGTTGCAAGAAAAAACGAAATACAAAAGATAATAAATTCGCAGATTTATGATGTAATACTCCTGCAGGAAACTAAAATTGAAGAAGCAAGCAGTATAATAAAAACAGACCAATACCTGCAGTACATTATGCCTTCCAGCAGTAAAAAGGGGTACAGCGGAGTAATGACAATGTGCAAGAGCAAGCCCCTTAACGTTATCTACGGAATCGGAAATGAAAGATACGATAAAGAAGGGAGGGTTATAACTGTAGAATTTAGCAACTACTTTGTAATAAACAGCTATTTTCCTAATTCCAGGAGGGATCTGAGCAGGCTAGATTATAAAATAGGATTCAACGAAGAGATGCTTGAATTTATGGAAAAACTGAGAAATAAAAAACCGATAGTAATAGGCGGGGATTTCAATGTTGCACACACTGAAATAGATATAGCTAGGCCTAAACAAAACGAAGGAAATGCTGGTTTTACTATGCAAGAGAGGAAATTCATTGATAAACTTGTAGGAAAAGGATACATTGATACATTCAGACTATTCAACAAAGAAGGAGGAAATTATTCATGGTGGACTTATTTATACAAGAGCGCAAGGAAAAATAATATTGGATGGAGGATAGACTATTTCTTTGTATCCGATGAATTGAAAAATAAGGTAAAAGCAGCAGGTATACTTGAAAAGCAGGAAGGATCAGATCATGCACCAGTATTTGTAGAAATCAATTAAAAGACAGGCTGGTCCTGGAAAATGTTTATGCCATTGCTCCCTATGTCAAAAGGATGCATTCCAGTACTGTGCGATGAGAATCTCATCTTGACTATGGATATTGCCTTTTGATAGAAATTCTGATTGTATATCATTGAAAGCAGTATTACCATGTCAGAAAGATAAATCGGTATTGCTATGTCCTCTGATAATTCCATCGTGTTTATATTGCCGTATCTTTCTATTGTAACCAAGGCCGTACCAAATTCCCTAAGCATTTTAAATGTATCTGTAAGTATATTTCTCTGCAAGGTAGGATCTTTAACCTCCCAAAGAAAAGGGGTAAGGGGATCTATTACTATTCTAGCATGCTTTTCTTTTCTTGTTTCAAGTATCTTTGGCAGCTCTATCGAAAGAAAATTCTTGAAATCGTGGCCGTTCATCCTTGAAAAGACAAAATTTGAATTTAAGTTCTCCTTGAATTCATTGAATCCAAATGAATCGCACTGCTCTAAGAAAGAGTCTATGTCCTGTTCCATGCTTATGTAAAAAACCTTCTCGTTGTTTTTTAGTCCTTCTCTAAGAAATTCGGTGCAGAATACACTCTTGCCGGCACCTGGCGAACCATATATCGCTACTACGCTGTTTTTCACGAATCCGCCATTTACTATTGCATCAAAACCATTCACTCCGCTTTTGATCCTTTCAACCATATATAATAAAGCACTGCTTAGGATTTATTAATTATCTCCTTAGCTTCAATACCTCTTTGTATTCTAATGTATTTATAATGTCCTTTTTCTCGAGCCACCCTCTTCTGGCTATTGCTGCAGCAAGGTCCAAAAACCGCAGATGCTCTGTCCTATGTGAATCGCTTCCAAGAGAAAACTTTATCGAATAACTTTTTGCCTTTTTCACTAAATCAAACGGTAAATCTGATCTTTCAGGGTAACCATCTATTTCCAATAAAACATCATTATTTTTACAAGCTTCCATTACCTTATCAAAATCAAGCTTCAAACCTTCTCTTTGCCCTATTATTCTATCAGTTGGATGCGCAACAGTGTTTATCATCCCGCTGTTTATCGCTTTGATTAGTCTAGCAGTCAGTTCTTTGCTGCCCATGTTAAGGTTCTGGTGCATTGCCCCTATTACAAAATCTAACTCTTTTAAGGACTCATTTTTTAAATCCAATGAACCGTCTTTTAATATCTCAAGCTCAACTCCCTTCAATATTTTTATACTGCTTTTTTCATTGAATGAATCTATTTTTTTATTTAACTCCGAGAAACGTTTCTCATCCAGGCCATGCGCAACCGGCAGACTCTTACTATGATTTGTAAGAGCAATGTACTTTAAACCCCTTTTTTCGGCTGCGTAAGCCATCTCTTCCAGCGAGTTCATCCCATCGCTGTCTTTAGTATGAGCATGCAAATCGCCGATAACTTCACTGTACTCCACAATTTTTGGAAGCTTATGTTCCTGTGCTGCTTCTATTTCTCCAGTATTTTCTCTTAGTTCCGGTTGTATAAAATCCATTCCAAGTTTATTGTATATCTCCTCTTCGCTTTTACCGGCTATAGAATTCTTTCCTTTAAACAAGCCGTATTCATTTAGCTTCAAACCCTTTGATATCGCTATTTTCCTTAGTTTTACATTATGATCTTTATTGCCGGTGAAATACTGCATAGCAGCACCGAATGATTCTTTTGGAAGCACCCTTATGTCGCAGGTTGTTCCTATGCCTAATTCTACCGTAGTTTTCGTAGGCCCCTTAACCACAATGCCTTTTACTTCATCCATCTTTGAAAAGAAATCCATACCTGCTTCAGGTTTTTCGGAGATTGCAAGTATATCTATATCCCCTATCGTTTCCCTCATTCTACGCATCGAGCCTGCTATCTCCACTCTTTCAAAAAGGCCGCTTTTTCTTAATTTTTCTATCAGTGAACCTGCATATTCAATTACATAACCAAGAAGAAGTCTGTCGTTTTTAACGTTCATAAACGACTCAAGGTTCTTCTTAAGCTCCTCTTCGCTTTTCTTACCAAAACCCTCTATGTTTTGTATTTTTCCTTCGTCCAATGCTTTCTTAAGGTCTTCTACTGTTTTTATGCCTAATTTCTTATAAAGTAGATAAGCCCTCTTCGGGCCCATTCCTCTTATTTTCCTAAAGCTGTCAAAATCTATCGGATATTTCTTTTTTAAATCTTCATATTTGTCTATTTTTCCCGTTTCTACGTATTCCTTTATTGAATTCGCTATTGATTTGCCGACACCCTCTAATTCAAGAAGCCTTCCCTCTCTGTATACCTTGCCTATGTCTTCTGACAGGCCAGAAATGGTTAGAGCAGCGGTTCTATAAGCTCTTGGTTCCCATTTAACACCTTCAATATCGAGAATATCGGCAATGTCACTCAGTTTTTCAGCCAAATCCTTGTTTGACCCCATAATCTATCTAAAAATTTCACGTATTTAAGAATAATTTACGTTGAATAACTGTCAAATTGACATAACAAACGGCATTATATCTACAGCCTTTTTGATTTCTTTTATATGATTTTTTGAACAGCTAGCCTCACTGAAATTGCTGCTGAACCCAAACTTTTTGTTGGATATCATCACAGGTATGTTTGAATTTATATGTCTCTTAAGCTCGCTAGAAGTAGCATGATCACATGTAAGCACTAACGTGTCTTTTTCAAGGTCCAAAGCGCCCGCCAGCCTTGATATTATTATTTTGTCAATGCTCTCAATTATAGCGTATTTATCCCTGAATTTACCAAGGTGTGAAACTGCATCGGTCTGTTTTATATGAAGATAAACTGCATCGAATTTTGAAAGAGCCTTTACCGTTTTTTCTGCTTTATCATAAAAATCCTTTCTTATGTCCTTCTCTTCAATAGTATCAACAAGAGTCATGCCTGCAGCTGTTGCTATCCCTTTTTCAAGAGGCATACCGACAACTGCAGCCCATCTCTTACCATACTTTTCATTTATATCATAAAGCTTTGGATCTTTACTTGCAGCATCCCTTAAAAACAGATAATTTGGCAGATCCAAACCCCTCTTCTTCCTTTCTTTATAGACTTTTGAGTTTTTTATTACGGCAGCGGCCTTTGACACGAAATCGTTAAGAAGTAAAGCAGTATACTCTGCTTCTTTTCTTACTGCCTTTATTTTGTGTATCTTTCTGTCAGTTATGCCTGTTGCAAAGCTTAATTTTACCCCATTTCCAAAGAACTTGGCAGTGTAACCCGGCTCATTATTTGATACAAAAGAAGAGAAAGCTTTTTTCCCAGAACGGAAAACCAGCCCAGCCCTATAACCTTCTCCGGCCTTAAATTCGAAATCTGCACCTACCTTTACCTTTCTGTTTATTTCATCGGAAAGCTCCTGCAATTCCTGTTTTGACATGTAAGTTCTGACTGAATTTAATTTGCCGTTTATAACTGAGCCAAAATTCACTCTTATACTTAATTCGCCGTCCTTTGGCTGCATGTCAAGCCCAAGACACTCGAACCAGCCCCTTCCTGTAGAATATTTAAGGGGATCGTACCCTAAATCGGCCATAACGCCGGAATCACTTTGCGGTGCAAACTTGCCTAATACAGTAGGATAAGCGAACGCGGCATGCCTTAGAAACCTGTAAAGATTAGTCTTTATTGCATAATCCAGGGGTGTTTTATTTTTCAGCTGCTTAATTGGGAGATCTGCCATCCCGTCTACTATTATGAAAACAGTTTTACTCATTTATACCGCCCTTTAGATGAATAAAGCGATGAAGATATTTAAATTTAGCTTAGATTACTGTTTGAACCGAGTATGGCCAGTTTTTTTATAAGTTCATCATTTCTACTTGTTTTGCTATTGTCAGCTTTCTGCTCCTTAAGCAGTTCATTCAGCTTATCTGCTATATCTTTGTTTGCTTTTAACAGCTCATCAAGTTTAGATATTAACTCTGAAATTGAATGAAGATCATTCTCCGTGATATTTACAGTATTTGAATCCGCTTTAGCTGGTTCGCTGTAGTTTTCCACCTTACTTACAGAACTGCTTTTAATATAAGGATTGCCCGTGTAGTCTGCTGTTTTGTTACTGCTGATAGGCTTTACATCTTTTGGTTTAATTTCCGTCTTATTTTGAACGTTTTTAAGCTCCTGCGCCGCACTGATTTTCTTCTGTTCTGCTGCATTCTTTCTGAGCTTCTCAAGCAGGTCATTTATATTTTCAACTTCCTGTTTTTCCATTTCGACCCTGCTTATTGTTTTCTTTATGTCTGTATACGAATCTTTATCCTTTATTTCAGGATTAGCAGGATTAGGTGTTTCTATCTTTTTACTGGATAAAAGAGGTTCCTGCTCTATAGGGTATGCAGTTTTGCTATTCACAACGTCCTTTTCTATACTGTTTATTCTGCTCTTGTAGTTTTCTATTTGATTTATCAATTCACTTTTTTTATCAACAGTTATCCTGTCTATATCTATGGAGCTTATGTTGAGGTTACTTTCAAATTCTGCTATTTTTTTCTTTACTTCCTCTATTTTATCTATAAGGCTGTCTTTACTGTCCATATTATTATTTTAATCTTTATCCATTTATATCTTTCCCGAATGCCCTAACTGTCTAAATTGGAACTTATTCATTTTTTCCGTAGTATAAGCAAAGAATGGTCCTTTTGATATGGATAGAGGTTTATTTCCCTTATAACATCAAATTTTGCCCTTAGTTTTTTTACTTCATTCCTTATTACTTCTCTTGGATCCGAAGAAACATCTATGCTTCTTGTTTTTACGGCAAAAACTCCTATTTTTCCGCTTTTTAAGAACAGATCAGCATTTTTTATGAAAATATCCGTTTGATCCCTCTGTGCAACATCCTGATAAAGCAGATCACATTTCGGTACGCTGCCTGAATAATCCTCTGGCTTCCTTGCATCGCCTACAATCGGAAATATATTCTTCCTCCATTCTGCAAGCAATATTAAATTTACTGCCATCTCCTCCGCTATTTCAACTGCATATACCTGCCCATTAATACCGATTATATCGGAAACGTGAGAGACTGTAGTTCCAGAGGAAGCTCCAAGATAAAGCACTTTATAACCGTCCTTTATATCAATCCCATTTAAGCCTTTATAAAATGCAGCTGCAAACTTGCTTCTATACGGAATCCATTCTCTGTATATCTTACCGTTCAAATTGAAGATTTTTTCACCATAAACTGAATCTCCTCCATAAGCACTTAAAGTTACAAGCGTACGCCTTCTATCTAAAAGCCAGTAGACTCTGTCAATTATTCTTTTAAGTTCCATTTCCTTACCTTGTTTATGTCCTTAAGCATCTTTTCCATAATAACACTGCTCTTATCCTCTTTTGAAAGCACATCGGTTTTTATGGCAAGAGAGGTATAAGCTGCGATCACTTTTGCCATTTTGCCTTTCAATTTATCCGGCACTGAAAGCATAAGTTCATGGTTGTATATTACGCCATATTTCGGAGTAGCTTTCTTTTTCCTGGCGGCAAACATTGCTTTTTCAGCCCCAAGCACCTGTATTTTGGAGGAAGGCATGAGCAAAAGCGAATGTGAGCTGCCTGCTAAATAAATAATCCTTGCAGCTATATCTGAGCCTAAAACCGCATTTAGATTTGGATAATTTTTTTTGATTATATCATTAAGCCGGTCATTAACTACCTTTCTTAGATCTGAAAGATTGCTTAGCTCATTTACTGAAAGCGATAAAAGTTGAATTTCCTCGTCATCCAAATCAAAACCCATGCTTTCAAGAGAGATTCCCAGCTTCTGTGAAGTGCTTTTTCTGTCGCAGGATTCTCTTAGTACAGATATAAACTTGTCCCTTTCTTTAAGTTTATCTGCAGCTTCAGGGTAGTAAAGAAAGTAAAGGTCATTTAACTGCTCAAATATTGTGTTTTCCCCCTTTTCAAGTGAATCAGAGAAGGCTATAAGTTTTCTTATAAGGTCATCAACAGATAAACCTTCCTTTATCTTCTTTCTTGCTTTTTCTATGAATTCTCTGTTATCCATTTTATGAGATTTATACCTCTTTTAATTTGTCTGCATTTCATTCAAATGTATGCATACAAAGCATAAGCATTGAATAGACAGCATACTACTAATGTATATTCTACTTATTAATATATTCCCAGTAATACGGTTCAATTTACAATGTTTTGCATAATCTTTGAAAATCGCTGCCTATTCATCAAATTTAGGGCCTTCTCCGTCGTTAGACTTGGAGATCTTAGATCCATCGCTTTCTATTGTTAAAGGAGTGCCATCAGAATCCATAGTCTGAAGTTCTACAGGTATTTTCCACATCTTTGAAAGCCTGCGCAATGACGCTGCTGTATAATTATTGTCAAGACTGAACATCTGCGATGCCTGTTCTTCAAAGCTTTCTCTTTCCTCCTCGGATAATTTTCCTATGTACCTTTTAAGAAAGCTCAGATCCTGCCTTAAAGTAAGTTTATTGCCATTAAAACTACCCTTAGGAACATACACCATGGGTCCGTAATTCTCCGTCTCCAAAAGAAGCTGAAAACGCAGTATATTAGGATCCAGTTTTGAGCTGTTTGCAGCTTTTATCATGTCTATTATGTATTCTGGATATTTTCCGCCGTAAAGATTGTCTATCATCATATTGGTCTTTTCCTCTATCTCCTTTACCAGGGACTTGAAAAAGTTGAGATCTGCATATGAAAATATAAATTCCCAATCGGTGTAGGATTTCGTTATCTCCAAAATTTCAGATAAACCCTTATTTTCCTTCTTCATATAAGTTCTTTTTTCTTCTTCTGAAAGTAAATCATAAAGCATACCGTGCCTGCCTTCATCCCACCTCTTCTCTATGTCTTTAAACAGCCTAAAACCAAGGTAGTAAGGCAGCTGTGCAGGAGACAATACATCAGCTACTTCCAGTATTCCTTTTCTCATCTTGAATGCCGTATCTATATCATACTTTGCCACTTCTTCTGCATACTTGTCCTCAACAAAAGTTGCAAAACCTTCATGCATTATTTTTATTCTTGCACCCTTCATAAGCTGATTTATATCATATACGATTTCAAGCAGCTCCTTTTCCCAGGGATTAAATCTTACATTTTCAAGCGTAAACTTGTAAACATCATATATGTCTTCTTCCGGGTAAATCTGCTCCTTGCTGTAATAATCATTCTTTTTACTCCTGTGAAAATCGGGAAACATGTCAATCAGTCCGCTTAATGTCTGCGAGTAATCATACATTTTTTCCACGGTTTTTATATCAAGTCTGCCCTCCATCTCCCTGTATCTATCTCTGTAGTAAGCATGCTTATCTGAATTAGCAGTTATGCTTTTTGCAAGCCTGTTATTGTATTCTATGTGTAAATGTCCATAAACGTGGGCCATTACACTTAATACCTCGTCATAAGTGTCATTTTGGTTTATGTAAACTGCAGTATATTCCTCTCTCTTAATAGGGTCATAGAATTTATGTCCAACCATCTCATATAAGACTCCCTGCCTGTACTTCATATTATTCTCCTGTATTATTTTCTCCTGTCCTGCTTCCCACGTTGGAAGAGGTGTACCATAAAGAGCTACCTTTTCTGCAAACTCTTCATTATCCAGTATCTTAAATTCTACATTTCCAAATGAAAGGCCAAGCTTATTTACCATAAATGAAGCTATCTTTCTTGCTTCTGCAGTGTATTTTTCGTCTATTATAGAGCCATGTGTGGCTATTATATCTATTTCTTTCCCATCTACCAACAACTTTTCAAGGGATTTCTTTGCCATATCAATTTAAAAGAGTATCAAGAACTTTTTTCACATTTCCGTAAGAAATATCATTGCCGGATTTTACCTCATTTACTTTTTCTCTGTCGACTGCTTTTATCAGTTTATAAAAGCCATCAGAATCGCTTCCAACCTGCAAGTAAAATACTTTTGTAAGCCGGGGAAACAGCTTTTTAAGTGTATTGTAAAGTTTGCCATTGTCATCTGCATTCTCTCCGTCAGTTATATGAAGCAGGAAAACATCCTCTGATTCATAGTCTACTCTTTCTTTGTATGGCGACATTGAAGGATATGCACTGCTCTCTGTCATATCCGTAACCAATTTGTAGGCCGGCTCAAATGAAGTTCCACCGCTAGCAACGAGCTTGTAAAAATCCTCCTTTTTACGCGGATCGAATTCGAACGCCTCATCGGTATGTGCCAGATATCTTATTTTGACAGTGTCTTCATATTTTTGTCTAAGCCAGAACTCTATCAAACCTGCAATTGTGGCAGAAAATTCTCCGTATGTGTCCATAGATCCGCTTACATCTCTCATTATAATAAACGTAGCTGATAAATTTGGAATTAGTTTTTCTTCAATAAAGTTATAACGCATGTCCTCTTCTCTTACATCCACCTTGAAGCCATTCTTTTCGAAATAACCTGTCGCCATCTGTCTATCAAGCATAGCTTCTATGGTTTTTTCCTGGTTTTCATCCACGCCATTCTCGGCAGTCAGCAGCCTATAGAGCTTTTTATCCTTCTTCCCTGGCTTAGAAAAAGAAAGTCCCCAATTTTCCATCATTTGCTTGAGCCTTCTCTTGTCTACACCTACTTTTACCTTTGAATTGTCACCGTTACCGCCTTTTCCTTCATTGCCTTCTCCGTCATCCCCTTCGCCATCGCCATCTCCTTCTCCTTCGCCATTGCCGCCCAACCCATTGTAGGATATTGTCGGATTTATCTTAACAGGTATTGTCTTTATAACGGTTTTACCGTCATTTATATCCCGTATATCCGTAGAAGTAAGTATAAGGTCATCTTCCTCGTCTATTTTTTTCCTGTATTTGTCTTCTGCATCACCCAATTCACTGGTCATAGAACAAAGTCCCCTCCTTGTATATTTTTAATGCTTCTTCTACGGCCTCATCGAAATAGCCGCGCTTCACAGTTAGAAAATTCTTTATGTAAGGATACAGTTCAGAGTTCCTGTCTATGTCTTTTCCAGATTCTCCAATAAAGTTCTTAAATTTATTTTCTGTTTTTATGAAGTCTTTGCCGGTAGACACCAGAAAATGCAGAAGATCCTCGAATTTCGTTTTGTAATTTACTATCCCTAGAGGAACTTTTTTAAATTTAAATGCACTTATCTGGTTTTTCAATCCGTCTACATCAAAGTATCTGCCTGCTTCTGTAAGATATCCCTCTGTATCCTTAAATTCCTGTGATTGTTTTGCTGAAATCATTGAATCCACATATTCTGAGATAGCATTTGCGTAATCATTGAAATGCTCACCGAAATAAAATGAAAGCAACGCATAATCTATCTCAAAATCCACATCGTTTGTTATAATTGAATCTATGTAGCCTTTTATTTTGTGGTATGCCTGCTCATCTATTTTTTCCTCATTTTTATAGATATAGCTTGCTATGTCAGAAAACAGAAGAGAATCTCTCGATTTATTTGAGGCGTAATTAAAATCAAGTATGCTGCTTATTGACCTTGACGATATACCAGAGGTCCACCCGCTCTTATACTCATTAGAATTGTATATTATGCCATGTGCTGCATCCTTTATGTACCTGTTTTCTTCAAGGTCCTTCTTGGAAACGTAAGAGCTATAATCCGGAAGCAGCTTACTTAGAAAATTCGACATAGACTGTGTCATCTTCTTTTCAAACTCTTTTAGATTCGAGGAATCGTAGTAATCAAGCAATTCCAAGATGTTTTCTATTCTTTCATTGTCTCCGCTAATAATTTCCTCGCTGTCGATTCTAGACAGAACATTTAATTTAGCAAGATAATCCAAAAAATGTGGCACCATATTCTTAACTGGTATTTTAGATTCCTCAGCAAGCTTTATTTCCTGGGAATACGAAAGATTACGCCTTACATTAACCTTTATTATTCTTTCAAGCAGCGGTCTCGACTCTCTTTTTTGTTCCTCATCCAGTTCCATAAAAGTCTCATTGCTGTGCATTATTATCAAACTATCGAGCGGAATCCTGTTTCCCATCGGATCAGAGAAATTATTGTCATAGATGTTGTTTAAAAGTTGGAAGACCTTTGGATTGATGCCTTCCAATCTGCTTTTATCTGCACTTATAGTTAAAATTGACCTGTTTGAATTTACTATCACACCCATAAAAGATGGAAGAAGAAAGCTGTCGCCAAACTCAACTATTGAGGACTGCGGAAAGACCCTGTCCAATTTTATTTTTTCAGGGCTTATTTTTCCATTTTCTATGATACTTTCTAGGTTGCGCTCACATTGATAGCAGATATCTGGCCTTTTGTGGTTAGTTACATTGTCTGAACCGTCCTTTTCTAGGTCTATTGGCAGTATGGACCTGTAAAGATTATAAGGATTTTCATTGTAATGGCATTTTGTACCGTTTATATTCAATGTGAACATTTCATTTGACATTGAATACTTTTTATATGCCCTTACGATGCTGTTTATGATTTCAGTCTTACCGCTACCGCTTGGGCCTATCAACAACAGTATAGGAGTATACCCCTGTCTTGAAATGAAAGAGGCCTGTTCCAAGGCGTTCATAAGGTTTTCCTTCACGTCTTTTATCCCGTATATGTCATTAAATGCATTTTCAGTGATTATGCTTTTCCTGACACGGTCTACAGTGCTTTCTTCCTTTTCAACCAGGCCTTCAAGGCCGACGCTACCCATAAATCAGACCTACTTAGTTATAAATAGATTATAGGCAACACGTGCGCATTGATTACAATAACCAATGTCGATCAATTTGCTTATTATCCTGTCTTGGTCAAGTTCAGTAGCAGTTCCTGCAACGGATGCACTTAGTTTATCAACTATACCTGCAGTAAGCTGGGGATATCTCTCGATTATCGTAGGTGTAAGCATCTTTACAAGTTCATCTATGCTTTTTTTATTGTTGGTTACAGAAGCATCGTTTATTATACTGTATACGCTATCATGCATTACATCGCTTCTTAAGTTTGCCCTCTTTTCCAGGTCTGTAACGAAATCGTAGTCAATTGGCTGTACAGTTCCAAACATCGGAACCCTTACCTTCTTGTCGTTTTCGCTGCCAGTCTTCTTTATGTAGTAAACGTTTATAACGTACTTATTTACAAGATCCTGTACCTTTTCAGAGCCGTATTCAACCATAGATACATCATTTTTCATCATCCTCTTTATTTCGTCATATGCATCCTGTACTATTGTACTGCCTTCCCCTTTTTCTCTTGGCTGCACCCTTGCCTTTGTTTCCGGAGAAAGATCCTCTAGAGTATTAAGAAAGTCCTCTATATATCTTGTGTTGCTTTCAAGTATAGTTCCAAGACACACCTTCTCTTTGAGTTCTTCCTTTGGTAAATAACCTGCTTCTACGCCCATCTTTCTGCTGAAATTCGCATAAGAAAGAAGCTTTGAAGGGGATTTTACCATATCATCATATGGTATACCCAGCTTTACTCCTTCTTCCAGTTCTAAAATCGGCTTTTGCGTAGCTTCTCTTATTATATCTTCAAGAGACACCTTTACCTCCGGCAGGAAAACTCCATTGTATATGTCAGCTTTTTGTTTAAGCGATATGTTCCCGGGATGAGATATACTTGCTTCTACCCATATCCTGGACAACATCCTAAGGAAATGAGGAGGATAGTGTATATTCAATTCCTTTGCAGCATGCTTATATATGTCGTCCAATGCCGTCTCAGCATCGGAAAGCTTTGTCATAGAGCGAAATACTATTATATTCGACCTACGCAGAAGGTAAGGCTTTATGCTGTCCGCTATCTTTTTATAGTCGTCCATGTTTGTGGTTCCTATCATTATTGCGTCAAACGATTCTTTAAAGGATGGAGAAACCTTTGTTCTGGTATCCTGTACAAAATCCAGAAGTGAATTTGCAAAGGATGAAGAACCTTTAAGTACTTCACTTATGTATATTATATTTCCTCTTGGAGAAGGGGCCGACTGGCTGCCAAGTATACCAAAATCGTACGCTAAAACGTTTGAATTATCCCCTCCTAATTCATTCAGTATTCTGTAGAACATCCTTCCGCCGAATATTCCCTTATAATCCAGGTGCTGGTCATCTGCTGCAACAACCGGCTCCGATATGTGAATAATATCATCTTCGCTTGCAAGTTCCACGCTCACAAGTTTTTCGATAATATTCTGTATTTTCTCGTGATCCGGTTTATTGTCTTTCAAGACAAACTGGCTTAAAGAATCAACAAGCGTTGTTTTTATTTTGCTGAGAGTAGAGCTAACCGCCCCTCTTTTGTTTATAGTAGGAACAGTCCAGTATTCACTATCCGGTTTATCCATGCTTTCTACAAGTTCTTCTATCTTTGTCTTTTTAGAAGAACCAGGTCTTTTCTGCAACAAGTAAATTTCATCCTGTATGTTTTCACCAAGGGTCAATTTTCTTTTTCCTTTAGAACCTAATTGAGAATGAACATCCTGCAAAAACCTGCGCTTATGCTCTTCCGTCAGCTCATTTAATGCAGGATTGTTTTCAAGGGAATCTAAGTCTAATTTCAAAACATATTGTGCCCCTCTGCCTTCAGAATAAACCCTTAAAGTCTCTGCTAAAGTATTAAGGAACTCGCTTTTACCAGCACCGGGTGGAGAGATTATTACGGTAAGCTTGTTTTTCATGTCACTATTTCTTGCTGCTCTCTTAAGAAATGAAACGAACTCATCAGCAAAGTCGCTGGAATCGTATCTGGTCTTTATGTTTCTTTGATCGTTAGGTTGCTTTACAAGGAACTGCCATTTACCATCTTTTTTACCATATGACTCTATTGCCGCCAATGCTCTTTGATTTGCATTATAGAATAGTTCAGGCCTGTCTTTACCGAACTCTAAAAATTCATCTAAACTCATTTTCTGTTTAAACGACGTCTTTTCTCCCATATTACTCAACCCCCAGTATATATAGGAAGGTATATCCTTTATATACTTTTTCTTCAAAAAATTCTAAATTTTCACTTAGATTTTTAATAAAATTTACAAATTTTACGCTAAAGTACCGCATAAAACCGCTGTTTTTTACTTTTACCATATCCATTTTTCACCTTCGATTTTTATAAGATTATATGATAGTAACCATGTGGAAATTAAATAAAAAAATTAGATTTTAATCGCCGGCCCAAACAAAATCTGAGAATCATCAGAAATTATTTGGGCAAATCAGTTTGTCTTAATTGAATATGAAGAAAAATTGCAGTGCCATGAGTATACTGAAACAACCAAAAAACTTTCAGCGGAAGCACCACTTTGCATTTAGTTATATTAAAAACAATTATATTTAAATCTATCGTTCTGTATCAAAGCAGCTTTTTTACTTCATCGGCTATTGAATCTGCATTAAATTTCATTTCTCTTTTGCTTTCAAGGTCTCTAACAGTAACAAGATTATCTTGTAAGTCCTTTTTTCCTACTATCACTGCGTATTTAATCTTTTTAGAATTGCAGTAATCAAGGCCTTTTGAAAGGGAAACACTATCTAGAAGGATATCGGTTGTTATCCCTGCTCTTCTTAATGCTGCTGCTATTTCCCTTGCCTTCTCCATATTATCTACATTGAGAACACATGCTCTCTTGTAGAACTCATTTTTGTAATTTGCTACCAAAACCTCCATTATTACGTCAAATCCTATAGATCCTCCGACTATTGCAAAGTCTGCATCAAATTTGCTGCTTATCTTGTCATACCTGCCTCCGCCTGCAAGTACAACTCCCTTTAACTGCCCTTCTGTAAATTCGAACTCAAATATACTGCCGTCATAGTAATCCTGGCCTCTTACCAAAGACCTGTCAAAGTAAACTCCTTCTACGCCATAGCTTTTCTTCAGGTCTTTTATTAAGTATTCTACATCCTCTATGCCTTCAAGCTTGTCAATTTCTTTGCCATTCAGGTAATCTCTTACCTTTTCTGCTTTTTCTGAACCAATTAAATTACTTACATTCTTTGTAACCTCCTCTATTCCAATTTTATTCATCTTATCAATCTCCCTTAAAACCTGAACAATTTTTTCCGTCTCTACCTGAAGAGTTTCCATTAAGGAGGTTAGGATTTTTCTATTGCTCAAATTTATCTTATAACCGCTTATGCCTAATCTCTTAAGAGCAAAGTCTATGCATGCTATGACCTCAGAATCGTACATTATGTTTGAAGAGCCGAAAACATCTATATCTGCCTGGATAAACTCCCTCCATCTGCCTTTCTTTGTGTCTTCGTATCTCCATACATTTCCTATGCTATATGCTTTGAGTGGAAAAACAAGCGATTTGTTTCCTGATACTACCCTTAACTTTGAAATTGTATGCTCAGGCCGCAGAGCAAGTTTTTCTCCTTTTTTGTCCTCAAAGGAATACAACTGTGACTCTATCTCCGGACCAGACTTGTTTGTAAACAATGACAGGTATTCAAAGGAAGGTGTTTCCACAGGCTCGAAGCCGAAAAGCTCATATGTTTTTCTTATGGTTTCCAGGGCCTGCTGCCTGAGGAATGCCTCTGCGCCTATAAAATCCCTGACTCCTTTAACTTTCTCTGCTGTCATTAATATACTAAGAAATCAGACATTTAAAAACATAAAGGCCATTTTTAAATGGCCAAAATAAAATTTACTCTTTTTCTTTCTGTGCTTTCCCAAGTTTTGACTGTTTCCTAGACCTGTAGAAAAGGTACGCTGAAGCAGCTATAGCGACTGAACCTACCCCAAAAAGTTATTGTGGCATCGGTCTGATAAGGTGCTGCTTTCGTAAGGAGATAGCCAAAATCCTTGTTAAATGCAGTGTTGAATGCATCTTTAAAGGAATTATACGTTGGGTAGAAATGCCTTAGAGCACTGCTTGGATTATCCTTCCAATCAGTGTAAAGTCTCCTCCAATCAACATTATACAGGGTATTATATTGATTATAGTAACTCTCAGCTTTGGCTTCTTCAACCCCGCCTGCTGAAAGTAGCCCCACACCTGCACCACCACTGATCAATGCAGAAAGTTTTTGTTTTATTCCCATAGTACCTCCTGGTTTTTTATTACTTTCAAATGATTTATACTAATATAAATACTTTAACTTTCTTAAAAAATCAACTTCCGACTATTTTCATGTATGCTTTCTCAAGATCCTTATATTTTTTCTGCAGGTTTTTGACAGTATCCTGTTTCATTATTTTCCCATTGTTTATGAATATTATCTCATCGCATACTTCCTTTATTTCCTGTATTACATGTGAGCTTATCAGTATTAAACGATCCTTTTTCATAGATAAGATGAGTTTCTTGAACTTCATTCTTTCAGCAGGATCCAAACCACTTGTAGGCTCATCTAACAACAGTATATCAGGCTCTGATATAAGAGCCGCTACCAGAGATACTCTCTGCCTCTGGCCCTTTGACAGCCTTCCTGTTCTCAAATTCAAAGGCGGGAGCTCAAGCAATTTACCGTATTTATTTATCTGCTTATCGGCATCATCCTTAGAAAGACCATTGAATTCTGCCGACATATGTAATGCCTCCGCTATTGTCTGCGTTCTGTCAGGTTCGGGAGATTCTATTACAGCGCCTATGCCCAAAAGCACACTCTTTAGGTCTTTTCCAACATCGAAACCATTTACAAAAACAGAACCTGAGGTTGGCTTAAGCAGGCCCGCAAGTATCTTAAATGTGGTTGTTTTCCCTGCACCATTTGGACCTAAGTAACCGATAACGCCTTTGCCTTTGTGTGAAAATGAGATATTATCCAATGCTACCTTATCCCCGTATCTTTTTGTAAGGTTCTTTACATCTATGTCCATTATCCTTTCACCTCCTTATATTTGTACATGAATATGCTCGCTATAAAGAATATGACTATGTATCCAAGCATTATTTCTATGCCTTCCAAAGTATAAGGTTCATACTGTGTTATGGTAAAGTCTGCCCCTCTTGTAGGAACTTTTATCTGTGAAAAGTGTACAAAATGCGTTGAAAAGACGGTATAGACTACCTGCCCGCCGTAATTCACAAGGAACCATGGCTCTACTGACAAAAAGCTCTGAAGAACGCTTGAAGCTATAGGCAAAACAACAATTAAAAGGATTACGACTGCTACTGTACTAGTTTGAGGATTGTTAAACAAGGAACTAAGGAAAAACGCAAAAGACAGTATGGAAAGCACGAAAAGCGCAACTAAACCAATGGAAGAAGCGAAAACCGACGGCAAGGTAGAAAAGAAATAAAATGAAGCTATGGCTGCGAAAAGATAGTATATCATGATTATCGAAAAAGACGCTAATAATGCTGCTAAATACCTGCCGATTAATATAGAGCTCCTCCTTGCGGGCTGTACTAGTATATAGTAACTATAATTTGATGCAAAATCCGTTGAGATAGCATTGCCCCCAAAAAATGCAGCCACTATTACAACTACATAAGTAATGTTCTGCATGAAACTGTAAAGATAGTTTGATGCGTTGTTGTACTCTGCATTTATTGCGTTTATTCCAAAATGTGCCTCTACTGCAAATACTGCTATGGATATCAATGCAACAAGTATAGCGAGCGCGAGAAACCTTTTGGTTCTAAGATATGATTTTAATTGGTATTTAAATGAAACCGCTATCTCCGATATACGCCCTATGTCCCTAGAATGAACACTAGAATTAGCCATTACTTATAATATGCTTATATTAATATAAGTCTTTACATCAGTTCAAAAAAAATCAGAAGCGCCCCGAGCGGGATTCGGACCCGCGTCAATGCCGTGACAGGGCACTATCCTAGACCACTAGACTATCGGGGCTTGTATTCTTTAAAAAATCAGCTACAACTATTTAAAGTTTTATTCGTTTCTAATATTTCTTTTAAGATTAAGTTTTTATGTGAAGAATCAGAGAATTGGAACTCTTTTTGTAGTTTCTTCCATTGAAATCGAATTTTACGCTTGCCTTCTCCAATTCAAAGTTCCCAACTATGCCTATCTTGCTTTTTACCTCATACATGACTATTATCTCATCGTTTGGATTAAGCTCTTCTTCCTTCCAGGAAATAAGCATTTTATTGCCGTGTTTTGTTATTTTTCCCTCCTTCTGCCCTGCCTTTGCCACCTTCAGTGAATTTGGAGGTATCTCATCTTCTAATTCTATACCGTATATTTTCTTTCTTGAAATGTTCTTAAGTCTCAAAGCTATTTTTATGTCTATAAATCCTTCTACGGCCTTGTGTTCTATAACTTCTTTTTTGAATACCACTTTCCTGTTGAAATAAAGGAATATTATAAATGCCAACGCTATTATCAGGATTATAAGATATATTGGATAATAAGAAACGGAATACTGCAGAGTTATGCTCTGGCCCGGCATTAATGATTTAATTGAGGGTATAATTGAGCCGTTTGCGATAACGGCAGAACCATTAGATGAAGACTTGGAGGTTAAAAACAGTGAATTAAAGCCGCTTATGCTCAAAGCAATTGCACTCCGGTTTATAGGAACGTTTCCTTCATTTTTAACGGTTATCGAAGCGCTGCCTCCAAAAATGTTAAAACTGGAGGTTTTGCTTACCAGAGGCTTATAGTATGTAAGTATGCTTACCGGAAAATACAATGTAGATGAATTCTTATTGTAATTTGTATAAACTGATATATTGTATTTCCCAGGCGGAAGAAGATAACTTAAAGTGTTTATTGGAATTGAGAAGTTAAATGAATTCAGGCCTAAATTTCCCATAACTTCATTTTTTGAAGATGAATAAACTAATTTTCCATTACTTGACAGATTATAGACAAAGGGCAATATCAAACCGGTTTGTCCTAAGGAGTTCATCACGTTTACCTGGAAGTAAATATCATTGTAAGGATAAAAGAACTTTGAGGAGTTTATTGAATAAAGATATATCGAGGTTTTTGTTATTGGGATTATTGCAGCACTTAGATTAAAGTAATCGGATATTCCATTATCGCTGTAAAGCATCTGCATTGTTATAGGATATGAGAAGAAAACGTCTTTTGACTCAAAAGAGAAAAGCACAGTTTTTGTCTGGCCGGGTAAAAGCTCAAAACTCTGCGGGAATGCCCCTATACTGTCAAAATAGCCGGAATAAATTATAGACGTCCTTCCTAAATTTAGAGATATATTTTGCGTCGTGTTCTGGTTATTGTAAAAGGTAAAATTAAAGTATGAAACAGCATTGCTTTGGACAGTTATAGAATTAGGGCTTACTTTCAAAGCATGGACATTACCGACTAAGAATACTGCAGACAGCAGTATAATAGTAAATATCACTAGCCTCTTTGCTGCATTGTTCATAACCATAGAAGTATTTTCAGTATTAAATAGATTTAAGCATTTAAATTTTATTGTAAAGCGCTAGAAGTTTATCCACAGTCTTCTTTATATCGAACTCCTTTACTATTCCGTCAAATTTATATCTGTTCACATGCTCATATATAATATTAGCTTTTTCTGCAAGATCCTTTACACTGTGTGCATTGAATCTTTCACCGCATTTTGCATAACTAAGCAATTCCTCCTGCGCGCCTTTTTCAGGCAAAAGAATCGGTAATCTGTAAAAGGATGCATACAAGTCTACAATACCCTGTGTTTCGAAAGTAGACGGATTACAGAGAAGATCTGAAGCGGCATAGTAAAGGGGTATATCCTTTTCCTTTACAAATCCGGTAAATATAACGTTCCTGTTGCCTATTCTTTTGCTTAATGAAACAAGTTCCTTAAGGTATGGCCCGGATCCTGCTATTATTACCTTAAAACCGCTTGCAGACAGCGGTTTTGCAGCTTTTATAAGAAGGTCTATGTTCTTTTCCTTGCTTACCCTCCCGAAATATAGTATTATTTTATCTTTGCTCTTTAGCCCCAGCTGTATTCTTGCCCTTTCCCTATTCTCTCTCTTCATTGAATTAAATTCCACCCCTGTTGGAATAATTTCTATATTCCTTAAACCGCTGCTCTCGAGTATCCTTTTTACATACATTGTAGGCGCGATTATGCTATCAGTCTTTGAATAGAACCACTTTAGATACCGCATAACCACAAATCTGCTTAGTTTAATCGCTGCTCTGTTATTAGTAAAATAAGCGGATATAGCTTCATCAGAAAACACCATCGTATGAAATGTTCCTATAAATTTTGAATTAAGTTGGATACTTGCCCGGTATGCAAACAAACCGGCGGTAAACGGCGTGTGGGTATGTATTATGTCTGGCATTATCTGCATTACACGTGAGCTTTCACGGCTTATCAAACCCATCGTGTACTGCGGATACTTTTTAAACTGCATACCTTTTATGATATACAGTCTTTTGTCCTTTTTGGCAAGTTTGGACATTTCACTTCCGCCTGAAGCAAATATGTAAACTTCATGCCCCCTTCTTTCCAATTCCTTTCTTGTGTTAATTATAGATGTTACAACGCCGTCTCTGGATGGAAGATAACTATCTGTATAAAATGCTATTTTTAGCGTTTCCATCTTAATCTGCAGAAATATGGGGTGCTTTTCTTTCCCCCAGCGCTTTTTCTATTTCATTTAATTCCTTTATTCCGATTTTTTTAGGGAGGTCTATAGCAATGTCTATTATTAGATTGCCTCTCTGCCCATTCTGGCCATAAAGTCCTTTTCCCTTTAGTATCAGAGGGCCCGTTTCGCCTGCACTTACTGTGATTCTTTCGCTTCCCCAAGGCGTTGGCAAGTCAAGTTCTATACCGTTAAGAAGATCCCTTAAATCCAGGTATAACCTTGTTCTCAGATCATTTCCAGCTACACTATAAGTATCGCTTTTTCTTATGTGGAAAAACACATATAAATCTCCATTTTCTCCGTTAACAGAGGGTTCCCCTTTGCCTTTTATTATTGTATAATCTCCTTCTTTTACTCCTCTCCTTATTGGAACGGAAAGCGTTTCCTCCTTTACTACAAAACCGGTGCCATTGCAGTTATCGCATTTCTTTTTAACTATAAAGCCAGTTCCGCCGCATCTATCACACGTAGTAGTGAATATGACATTCGATCCAAATTGATGTATAGTCCTGCGTATCTTTCCGCTGCCGTGGCATTTCGGACATTTTTCTCTTTCTTTTGCGCCCGAACCAGAACAAACAGGACAAATTACTCTATGCTTTATATTAAAAGTTTTTATAGCTGGATTGAACACTTCTTCCAAGGTTATGTCTAAATCGTACCTTAAATCTTCTCCTTTTGACGAAAAGCCGAAATTCCTGAATATATCTTCAAATCCATGAAAATTAAATATGTCACTGAAGTCATTAAAATCAAAGCCTTGCTCACTGCCTTCCTGCTGTGATGAACTGCCGCCTTTGTTCATCAATATCCTGTACGCTTCATTTATCTCCTTGAACTTTTCCTCAGCATTTTTATCGCCTGGATTTAAATCCGGATGATATTTCTTAGCCAGTGTCTTAAAAGCCTTTTTAATCTCTTCTTCCGATGCATTGGGACTTACACCTAACACACGATAAGGATCATCCATATTATCCCTTGCAAGTGGTCTCTCTCAATCTTTAACTTCCGCTGTTTTCTTCCCCATTTTGCGGATTGTCGTTGTTTCCGTCATTTTCCTGCGTATTCTGCTGAGCATCGTTCTGTTGAGTCTGGCCCTGCTGGCTATAAATCTTTGAACTTAGTTTATTTATAATTGCTGTCAACTTATCCTTGTCTTCATTTACCTGCTCAATTGTAATATCCTCTTTTGCCGTGTCTTCCTTTATCTTCTTTATTATGTCATTTGCTTCGTTCTTCTCCTCTTCAGTGATCTTATCCTTGAAATCATTTAGTGTCTTTTCAAGAGAATAAGACAAAGCAGAAAGGTTATTCTTGGCCTCGATTAATTCCTTTATTTTCTTGTCTTTTTCCTCATTTTCCTTTGCGGCCTGCATCATCTTTTCTATTTCCTCCTTCGAAAGCTTGTGCGGAGCAGATATTGTTATCTTCTGCGTTTTTCCTGTAGCTTTATCCTTTGCAGAAACGCTTAGTATTCCGTTAGCGTCTATGTCAAAAGTTACCTCTATTTGAGGTACTCCCCTGGGTGCAGGAGGTATACCCTCAAGATTAAAGCTGCCAAGACTTATATTATCCCTTGCAAGTGGTCTCTCTCCCTGAAGAACATTTATAGTAACGCTTGTCTGATAATCATCGGCTGTTGAAAAAACTTTACTTACTTTTATTGGTATTGTGCTGTTTCTTTCAATTATAGGCGTTGAAACGCCTCCCAGCGTTTCTATGCTAAGTGTCAAAGGCGTTACATCCAAAAGCACTATGTCCTTAATCTCTCCGGCCAAAACTGCACCCTGGATAGCAGCTCCCAATGCTACTGCTTCCATTGGATCCACTCCTCTTTCAAGCTTTTCTCCGAAAATATCGGTAAGGAATTTCTGCACTATCGGCATCCTTGTAGGCCCGCCTACAAGTATTATCTTCGAGACTTTATCCTTGTCAATATTTGCGTCCTTAAGAACATTTTCTATCGGCTGTCTTGACCTCTCTATTATAGGCCTTACAAGATTTTCCAGAGTAGCTCTGGATATTTTGATGTCTAGATTTTTAGGAGAGTTATTAACGACAGTTATATAAGGAAGATTTATCTCTGTTTCAAGAACTGTTGAAAGCTCTATTTTCGCTTTCTCTGCCGCGTCTCTTATTCTTTGCATTGCTACTTTGTCCTTGCTTATATCAAAATTCTCTTTTGTTTTGAAGTCTTTTACTATGTAATCTACGAGAGCATTGTCCATGTCTACCCCTCCGAGTTCTACATCTCCGGAAGTAGCCAAAACCTCGAACGTACCGGAAGATATTTCCATTAAGGTTACATCAAGTGTACCTCCGCCAAGATCGTAAACCAAAACCTTGATATCCGCGGATTTATCCAGACCGTAGGCCATAGCGGCCGCAGTCGGCTCATTTATTATTCTCACTACATCCAAACCGGCTATGCTTCCCGCATCTTTTGTTGCCTGCCTTTGATTATCGTTGAAATAGGCAGGAACCGTTATTACTGCCTTTTTAACCTCTGTTCCAAGAAATGCCTCTGCGTCTCTTTTTATTTTCTGCAGTATAAAAGCGGAGATCTGCTGCGGAGTATACTCCTTGCCATTTATGTTGTATTTATAATCGCTCCCCATCTTTCTCTTTGCTGCGAATATTGTATTCTGTGGATTTGAAATGGCCTGTCTTCTTGCAGGTTCTCCGACTAAAATCTGATTGTCTTTTGTAAACGCAACCACTGAAGGAAACATTTTACCGGCTATTGTTGCTCCCTCTGCACTCGGTATTATGGTAGGTTTTCCAGCCGTTACAACGGCTGCCTGCGAGTTTGATGTTCCCAAGTCTATTCCTATTATCTTTTCTTTTTCTGTCATACGCTGATTTTAACTTTCGGATACCTTATTATTTTTCCGTTAAGTTTATAACCTTTCTGCACCTCCTCGATTATCTTTCCTTTTTCTTCTTTACTTTCTTCAGTCGCAACGGCTTCGGCTATATCAGATGAAAAATCCATGCCTAAGACCTCCATCTGTTCTAAGCCATAATGCGATAATACTGAAATAAGAGCTTTGTAAAGCGCCTGCACTTTTTCGTCCTTATCCTGTTTCAATACGCTCTCGAAATCATCCAATACTTTAAGCAAATCTATTATAAGCCGTTCATTTGAATACTTTATGTATTCAACCAACTCCTTTTCCTTTGATTTTTTATAATTGTCAACCTCTGCAAGCAGATACATATACTTCGACTTGTAATCTTCCTCGTTTTGTTCTTCCTGCTTTTCATCATTTATATCCTGTGCAGCATTTGTATTTTCTTCCATAAAATTAGCGTAATAATAACCTTATTAGTAATATCTATTTTTATTAATTTTTACTCTTTTTATCCTTTTCCTTTTTCTCATCTTTCTTTTCAGTTGATACTTTAGGCAAAGGCAAGATTGATGGAAGCTGCAGCATCTTTGAAAGAGACATAGCTTCTATTATGCTTATATTAAGGCTAGTCTGCAGTACTTCTTCAGTTATGGAATCATCAAGCACTTTTTCATCCTGCCATTTGTTGTATATCTTATCGATATCCTCTGAGGTGTGCACTATAAAGCCTTCTATTACGATGTGCCCTAGTTCATCAGAACTATTAGCAGTGAACTTCGCATCGAATCTGAACTGAAATTTAAGGACCTTGAACTTTTCATCTTTTTCAACGTCCAGAATAGTTATATTATTCGATATACCCATCTGTGTTTCAGGTGGTATATTGTCCTCTCTTTTAGCATCTACCTTCGTTATCAAGTAATTTATTATCATAGCATTCTATGAGGGTATTAGTATTTAAAAGTTTCCACTATATGAATAAAAAACTATATATTTATAAAAAATGCTCTAAAAAGAAATGAACGAGGAAAAAGACGCGGATTATTACTTTGAAAAGTTGAAAGACAGTGGGCTAAACAAAGAAAAATATTATTCACAGAGTCTAAGCCCGACACATAAATATGACGTATTCCCAAATGAGAAAATTTTCATGAACTGGTTAATAGAAGGTGATTTTTTGGACCTTAGAAGTATGAATGACATAATATTTGCAGCCTATTCAAATCCATCTTCAGAAGAAAATATTGTTATAAATAAATACATAAAAGAAGAAAATAAACAGCAGGAGATATCAAATCTCTCTGATGAATGCACGGAAAATGTACTTTATATGTTTAAAATAATTACAAATCTGAAAGAATACAGCACCGAAGATTTAATAAAAATACATGAAGAAATATTGGAAAAAATGGATAAAATGAAAGAAAAACTCAATAGTATAGTAAGCGGTGCATTTGAATACTTCAAAAAGAAGGAAAAACGGGGCAATAAGGAACAATATATTGGCTAAACCATATTAAATAGTAAACATATCAAGGTATTATGGGAATCGCAAAGATATCACTGTTATTCTCTGCATTATCGCTTATACTTATAGGATTTGGAGCGTTGATAGGATACTTTCTTGGAGGTATCTTACTTTGGATGTCTGTTTTCTTTTTCATAGCGCTGGCAATGAACATTTTTTCATACTTCAAAAGCGATTCTATAGCAATAAAGATGACAAGAAGCAAAATAATAGAGAGATCGGAGAACCCAAAGTTCTACGGTATTGTTGAAAAAGTTTCGCAGCAGGCAAATATACCAATGCCGAGAGTGGGAATAATGCCAACAGATGTTCCAAATGCATTTGCTACAGGGAAGGATGAAAATCATGCCGTAGTAGTAGCAACCTCCGGGATACTGCAAATGCTTAATGATGATGAACTAGAAGCTGTTATAGGACATGAGATAAGCCACATAACCCATAAGGATATTTTAATCTCCTCTATAGCAGCTACAATTGCTACCCTTATTTCTTACATTGGAAACATGATAATCTTTTCCGAGTTTTTCGGAGGGATGGATGAAAGAAATAATAACAGCAGTATAATACTTCTGATTGCAGCAATCCTTATCCCTATAGGCGCAATGTTTGTGCAGCTAGGCATATCCCGGGACAGAGAAGCGTATGCAGACGAAGGGAGTGTTAGACTTCTGAAAAAACCGGACGAACTAATTTCTTCATTGAAAAAGATAAGCAATGTTAAGATAGCAAGCAGAAAACCTATATTAAACAGAAATAAAAGCAACAGTCCGCAGCCCGGGGCGTATTCCTCCTTGTTTATAGTAAATAACTTTTCAGCCCATGCCCTTACAAACCTATTTTCAACTCACCCCTCTTTGGAAAAAAGAATAGAAAACATAAACAGGGTAAGAAATGAATTAGGGATATAGTTATAAGTATTCTATCCAGCTTCTCAATCCACCGAAATCATAGTTTATCTTTATTTTTTGTTTCCTGCCGTTTTTTATAATACTAAAACCATTCTCCTGTTCAAAAATTAATATAGGATTTTTATTTTCTGAGGAATAAATCTGATTTACAAACTTATCTTTTTGACCATCAAAACCCGATAAATCTATTATAGTAGCATTTGAAATCAATTCGAGCAGAGGCTTTTTAAAATCTTTTGCCAAAGCGTTTATTTTACTGTCATAGTTGTTTTCTAATTCATACAGCATATTTAGATGATAATTCAAAATAGAAAAGTCTATAAATGTGTCTCTTCCGTTATCATTTTTAACATAAAAGCCATTTAAGTTTCCACCAAGTTTTTTGTATATACCAAACCAGTAAATTGAATGCAAAGGCGCATATTCTACAGAAGATTCTTTTTTAAGCTTTCTTTCAATAAGGTGCGCTTCCTCATGTATAATCGTATCAAAAAGCTCTTTTCTGTACTCTCCAATTCTGCCTTTAACCGAAGAATTTATGCATATTTTGCCCCGATCTGAATTATATGAACCAAAAATGTTCGCAGGCAGATCTTCAAAATAATAATTTTTAAGGTCAAATGCACCAATCTTTTTCAATTCGGGAAAGCCTTTACTTAACTTGTCGATTGAATACTCAAGTAATGAATCCAAATCAGCTGTTTTCATTATTAGATTTGACTGCAATTTATATATAAAGATTGAAAAGATAGAATATGAAAGAAACGCTCCTGTAGTCTAACTTGGATAGAACGCAGGCCTGCGGAGCCTGATATCTGGATTCAAATTCCAGCAGGGGCAAATATAATAACAAAAAGTAATAATTATTCGTCAAAGGGGCAGTGGTCTAGCTTGGTTATGACACCAGCCTAGGGCGCTGGTGGTCCTGGGTTCAAATCCCAGCTGCCCCATTCTTGATGGGGGATAATGCTATCTAAAAGAAATGGGGCTGTTTTGCAGAATTTTTACCGATTCATTTGTTTTCTAATAAATTTTAGAAAATTTTTTTATCTTGATATAGTTCAATCTTTAAGTATATCAGTGTTTTCTAGGAAATAAGATAAATAAGTCTATCCAAAGTAGAATACTTCTTATTTAGCGGATAAGTATTATATATACATTATTTTCATTCAGTATATTAGGATATGAGTCTTGAAAATTTATTTAATGATGAGCTAGAAACCGCTGATATAGACCTGCTTGGTAGGTGCATAAGATACACTTTTAAGAATATGACTGGAAAAATTTCACAATATGCCAATTTGAAATTAAGAGATATTGTAAGCGACTTAAGAATTATCGCAGAGAGTACCAAAGACAAAGATGCAGTTATAGAAGCAGCAAAGACGATATGGAGGTATAATGAAAATGTATCTATTGCAAGATATATAACCAATGTATTAAGAAACATTGCAGAAAGTACCAAAGACAAGAATAAGATTATCAACGCTGCCAGGATAATGTCTTTGGATGAAATAGTGAATACTGCAGGAAAAGCTGGAGTTAATTACTTTTACTTAACGCAAATTGCAGCATACACTGAAGATAAAGATGCAGTTATAGAAGCAGCAAAGACGATAGGAAAGTATGATGGAGATGCTACATGGAATATAGCCAGTATGCTAGGGGTTATTGCAAATAATACCAAAGACAAGAATAAGATTATCAACGCTGCCAGGATAATGTCTTTGGATGAAATAGTGAATACTGCAGGAAAAGCTGGAGTTAATTACTTTTACTTAACGCAAATTGCAGCATACACTGAAGATAAAGATGCAGTTATAGAAGCAGCAAAGACGATAGGAAAGTATGATGGAGATGCTATAGGAAGTATTGTTGCACGGGATATAGCCGGCGAATTAGGAATCATTGCAGAGAAAACGAAAGACAAAGATGCAGTTATAGAAGCAGCAAAGACGATAGGTAAATATAATGAAAATTTATATATTGCACAAAATATAACCGGAGTATTAAGAAGTATTGCAGAGAATACGAAAAATAAACTTACCGTAATGACTGCCTGCAGAGTCATAAACTTGGCTGGTTGGGACATATCTGACATGCTTAAAGCCGAAGATTTCAATACTATAAGAAAAAGAAAGCTTGATGAATTGATAAACGACAAGGAAAGCATTGATTCAGTAGTTGCTTACCTAAAATCCGGCCTAAAACTACCTGTCCCAACAAAGGAAAACATAAAAAACTATAAGGATGTAGCTTCGGAGTATGTTTCTAAGGAATATGGAATAAATAAGCATTTAAATATAAATCAGATCCTTATGCTGTTCTCTGTAGATGAGTATAACAGGAAAGAATTAGTTGAGTTGATTAATAGGTCCGATGAAACCGGACTTAAGACCTATAGCGTATCAGCTGAAGGAACAAAAAGATTGGAGATTGATAGGAATAAACTTCCTTACCTTTCCGTTATATCTATAACTAGATCTAAGGATAAAAACATAGACAAGGAGGCTTACAAATTGATATCTAAGATTGTGGGTGAAAAGGCTGTTGAGAAGGCAAGAAATGAATTTAATTCGCATTATAAAAACAAAATAAAGGAGATAGCCTCTTATTTAAATAAAGGGAATACAGACAACGCCATAGAATTGCTTAAAACCATGAAAAATGAATCAATAGATGATGTTTTGGGCTGCATAAACTACAGTGACAGAGGGTTTACTGTGGGCAAGGTAGTTCTCAGAGCCGTAGAGAGCAACAATCCTCTGGATTATGACAATAGAGTGCAGATTGCATGTGTATACCTTCCAAGAAATTTTGAAGACGGTATATACAATTACTGCAAAGATTATAAATCTGAAGACAGAGAAAAGGGCTTCATACTTGTAAGATATGACATTGGAGGAAAGGCTCTAGGAAGTGCCATATGCTACATGGAAGATAGTACTTTCCTTGTCGATTCGGTGGAGGGACACCGGACGTTCAGGAAGCCACAGGTATTCAAAGCGGTATATCAGGATCTAATAGCTAGGGCTGAGGAGAAAGGCGCTAAAATAGCGATTTTCAGCAATAGTGGCACAAACGAGACTCCTAGGAAATTCATCGATTTTCTTCGAGATATGGGCCTGAAGCAAGTAAGCATAAAAATGAAACTTAACACTAACAGCTACCTAGAAGCCAATAAAAACAATGTAAGCGGATATATTGTACGTTTTAAGTCATAAAAGCCTATGAAGCAATCAGAATTTGCTTCTTATATAAAATTTCCTTACTGCGGTAAAATCATAATTGCTACTGTTACCATGATTGCTTCGAAAAAACGTTTAAAAACTGATTAGTTGTGACTTGTTGAAATTTATTATGCTTTAAGATAATTTAACAAAACTTTTCTAATATCAGTGTTCCTGAACAAAAAGCCTGCATCGATCGCATTTTTAGGTACTACCTTTTGACTGGGGAAAAGCAAAAGCCTTGCCATATCACCTAAGAGTAGATTAATAAAAGAACTCGGTACCCTAATAAGCTTTTTCTTATGCTCTATTTCCGCAATAACAGAGAAAAACTCACTCATTTGTATAGGATTTGGAGAAACCGCATTAAATGGTCCTTTTAGGTTTTTATAAATGATAAAGCGGATCATTTCAGATAAATCCTGCAAATCTATCCATGAAAGCCACTGGTCTTTTTCATAAGCAGAGAAACCTTTTTTTACTAACTTATCTAATCTTTCAAGTATCCCACCTTTACCGATAACTATGCCAGTTCTTATTATAGAGACATTTATTCCAAATTTTGCTGCTTTCATTGCTTCGTTCTCCCACATTATACAGGTCTTACTTAAAAAATCAGCGCCTATACCCGAGCTTTCATTTAGCTCTTCATTAGTATTTTTCTTGTAGTATCCTATTGCTGAGCTATTCACAAGGATTTTCGGCTTCTTCTCTGCTTTTTCTATTGCATCAACTATATATCTAGTAGAGATTATCCTGCTCTTAATTATAAGATCTTTTTCTTTTCTTGACCATCGTTTATTTGCAATTGATTCCCCTGCTAAATTTATTACTGCATCGCAACCTGATACTGCACTTGCTAAGAAGTTTATATCCTGCTTATAAGGATTCCATTTTAAGTATTTTATTTTCCCTTTATCCTCTGCTTCTCCTCTTGTAAGAACTAAAACTTCATTTTCACTTGATAAGTCGCCCACAAGCTTCTTACCTATAAAACCTGTGCCGCCTGCAATCACTATTTTCATATTTATTTATTAAGTTAGACAATACAAATAAAAAAGCGTTTATAGTAATAATTATTACTATTGTTAATGAGAAGGTGATAAACATGGAAAAATTAAAATTAAGCGAATACTTTTCTGAAATCTATGAAGACGGAGAATATCCAAGATTTAAGGTTTTTATAGACGGCAAATGGGTTAAAACCAAGGATAAATTTGACTTGATAAGCAGCATTGATGAAAGCAAGATAGCTGAAGTTGGATTGGTAAGCAAAGAGGACTTAGAGCTTGCATTAAAGTCTGCAGATGAAAATAAACATAAAATAAGGGATTTGGCGGCTATAGACCGCTTGGAATTAATAAACAAAGTGAGAAAGGAGATAGATTTGCATAGAGAAGAAATAGTAGAAACATTAATGAAGGAATCCGGAAAAGCTTACAGCTCTGCAAACGGGGAAATAAATGCTACAATCGAAAGGCTGAGACTAAGCATGGAGGATTCAAGAAAGATAATGGGAGAATATATCCCTGGGGATTGGTCAAGTGATACTACAAGAAAAATAGCATTAGTCATACGTGAACCATTGGGGGTAGTCCTGGGGATTTCTCCATTCAATTATCCTGTCTACACCTCTGTAGCAAAGATACTGCCTGCATTGCTCTCTGGAAATGCAGTAATAGTAAAACCACCCAGTTCTGATCCAATAGCACTGCTTATGTGCGCAGAGATATTCAGAAAATGCGGTGTACCTGCTGGAACTCTGCAAGTCATAACGGGAAGCGGAGAAATTACAGGGGACAGCTTAACCGAAAGCGATAAAATAAACATGATAAGCTTTACAGGAAGTACAAATGTCGGAAAGCACATTTCGAACGTCGCCGGTCTTAAAAAAATACACCTTGAATTGGGAGGAAAAGGAACGGCAATAATCCTTGAGGATGCTGACCTAGAATTGGCAGCAAAAGAGTGTGTGAAAGGCTCCCTAGAACTTGCGGGACAAAGATGCGATGCTGTAAGTCGTGTACTGGTACTTGATTCCATAGCTGACAAATTCTACGAAAAACTTAAGGAACACTTAAAAGATTACAAGTTTGGTAATCCGCTTGATGGAAAAGACATCAATATGGGCCCGGTTATAAATAAAAAAGCAGCTGAAAGAATAGATTCAATGGTAAAAGATGCGGTCAAAAAAGGAGCTAAACTTGTTAGCGGCGGAAAATTCAAGGATTCTTATTATGAACCGACATTGCTTGAAGACGTTCCATTGACTGCTGACATAGCAAACGAGGAGACCTTTGGGCCGGTAATAACGGCAATAAGAGTAAAGAATGAAGATGAAGCAATAAAGATTGCAAATGAATCAAAATACGGTCTTGACTCAGCGGTTTTCACAAATGATTTTTACAAAAGCTGGAGGATAATGAAAGCATTGCAGGTAGGCAATGTAACCTTAAACGGCGCACCTTCGCATGGAACTGCTTACTTCCCATTTGGTGGAGTAAAGGATTCTGGTGCTGGAAAAGAGGGGGTTGGGTACAGCATAGAAGAAATGACAAACATAAAAACGATAATCTTTAATTTGGGAGCAAAGGATCTCGGAAAGCCATACAGTGGAGAATTTAAGGATTAAATAAACCTACTGCAGAAAGATTTATAGTAGTATAATTAAAAAATTATATGGGAAAGAATAACATTAAGAACTTAGCAGAGTTAATATACGATCCGGAAGAGGATTTCTTGTTAAGCAAGCAGGCTGCAATGGGCATAGCTGAAAGATTCTATAAGGAATTAGGAGATAGGGCGGAAAAATTCACTTTATTCTACAAGTCAAACAAAGAGAAGGTATACAAGCTAGCTGAAAAATATATGAATTTAAATTCATTCTCTAAGCTATTTAATTCTCTTACAGATGAGAAGGCTATGCAGGGCTTAATTTACAAAAACTTATTGATGATGGAGAATGATTTAAGAAAAAATTCATATGATCTTAAAAATACCTATAGAGAGATAGAGAAAAAAATCGAAAAAGATTACACTAATTTTTAAAATACAATTACTCTTTGACATTATAAAAACAGTTGGGAATTCTTCCTTGTTTGATGAGTAATAAAAATCGACAAAGTATAAATATAGAAAAAGCCAGTATTGTACTTAAAGGCAGATTAGGCAATAAGCCGAAAGCGCTACACCTAGTTTGGGAAATCTGATAAAATCTACTCACGTAGATTAGCTATGTGCAGGAGAAGCAGGTTTCTCAGGAGTTGGTATAACCGCTGCAGCAGTTAATTGATTAAAATATGGAGTACAAAGAAATAAAGAAGCAGGGCTGGGAAAAAATAATAGAAGAATTAATCGTAGGCATAGTTTTATTCATAGGACTAGTTTCATTGCTTTACAGCTGGGTAGACAGCGTATTCGGCGTTATAGTGGGCATACCTATGCTTACTTTTCTCGGTATTCTGGCGTCTTTTCTAGTCGTTTATGCAATAAGGGTATTCGATAAAGGATAAAACATGCGTTATAAAAAAAGGTATTTTCTAATTGAATTAGATGGAGTTTCAAACTCAGAAGATTTTGAAAAACAGCTGTATTCTACATTGAATAGAATAGAACCCCTGCTTTCAATAAGATCAAACTTTCGGGTTATAAAAGATCTCATAAAGACTGATGGCAACAAGACCTTTGGAGTAATAGCAGTAAACAATGAATACAAGTACAGAGTTATATTTTCCCTTTCATTGATTAGTAAGTTTTATAAATCAAACTTGCTTACAATAATGAATAGCGGAAATATAAAAAAGATAAAATCTTTTAAATTTTAGGAGGAAAACAATGGAACCACCAGGGGATTTAATGGGATATGACAGAGCGATAACACTCTTCAATCCAGACGGAAGAATTCTGCAGGTAGAATACGCTAAAAGAACCGTTTCACAGGGTTTTGCAGCGGTCGGCTTGGCAGGAAAGGAATGCATAGTTTTTGTCGCAGACAGAAAAGCGCATGAACTTGAAAAATTAGTAATACCGGAAAGCATAGAAAAGATATTCCAAATAGATTTGCACATGGCTGCAGCGATATCTGGAATGATAGCTGATGGAAGAACACTTATAGATAAAGCACAGAATAGTGCGCAGGAATACAAAATGACTTATAATCAACCGGCTGATATACTACTAATAGTAAAGGGAATAAGCGCTGAAATGCAGGCACTTACACAGTACGGCGGTGCAAGGCCATTCGGTGTTAGCATACTTTTCGGGGGGCTTAAAGACGGGAAAACATATCTTTACATGCTTGACCCTAGCGGAACATTTTTCCAGTACAGGGCTATAGCGATAGGCGGAAATTCAGAGACTATAAACAAAATACTTGAAAAAGAATATAAGACGGATATGAATGCAGAATCACTGATTGATCTTGGAATGAAAGCAATCAAATCGGATGAAAGCAAGAATTCTCCGGAGAGATTCGAAATAGCCGTAATCGACAAGGACGGCTTCAGGAAACTCAGCAAAGAAGAGATAGCTAAATACATAAAATAATTCATGGTAGATAGAGTAACTGCCAGATTAGAAAAGAACGGCAAAAGATACGAGATAGAAGTGGACTGTGAGAAGGCCATGGATATCAAGGAAGGAAGAAGCAATGATATAGATTCCGCACTTCTTGTAGATAAGGTATTCAAGGATATTAAAAAAGGTGAGGTCGCAGGAAACCTTCAAAAGGAACTTGGAACCGATGATATACGAAAATTAGCCATGAAAATAATAAAAGAGGGAGAAGTGCAATTGAGTACAGCTTACAAACAAAAAAAGGCCGAGATGCTTAAAAAGAGAATAATAGACAGGATAGCAAGCATGGCCATAGACTTAAACACCAATCTACCAATACCAAGGCAAAGAATAGAAATCGCAATGCAACAGGTCCACCACAATTTTGATATAAACAAACCGGAAAAAGAACAATTCGAGGAAGTACTGCTTAAGCTGAAAAAGATTCTGCCTATAAAATTGGGAGAGTTCGATTACACTGTAGAGGTACCAATACAGTATGGAAATGACGCAATGTTATATTTAAAAAGGTTGACGAACATAAAAGATAGTACAAGAAACGATAATTCACTAATTGTGAATTTTTCAGTTAAGGCAGGAAATGAAAATGAGTTGCTGAGCAAGCTTAAAAGCATAACACACGGCAGCATAAATATAAGGAAAATATGATAAACGTAAAGAATTTTGACATAGTAACACCGGGAGAACTTCTCTCAGATGAAAGAAACGGAAGAGAGGGAACATATGAAGAAAATGAAAAAGTGTATTCCCAATTCTTAGGGATGGTACAGATTTCTGATAGAGGAATAAATGTAAACCCTCTTGCCGGAAACTATTATCCAAAAGAAGGAGATGACATAATAGGTGAGGTCACAGAAGTATCTGCAAAGTACTGGGTTGTTGACATAAATGCACCATTCTACACTAGATTAGATATGAGGGATGTTAACTTTAGAGCAGAAGAAGGGGAGCTTGACAGATACATAGATATAGGCGAGCTTGTTTACGCAAGGGTTTTCAGGGTATATACAAACAATGCAGCTGACATTTCAATGCGCGGTACAAGATATGGAAAACTTGAATCCAAGATGGTAAGTAAGATAGATCCGGTTAAGCTTCCCAGATTAATAGGAAAAGAAGGCGCAATGATAAACATGATTAAGGATGAAACAAAATGCGATATAGTCATTGGACAAAATGGGGTAGTGTGGGTAGACGGCGAAGACAATAACAGAGCCGCTGCATTATCAGCAATAAAATTCATAGACGAGCATTATGTGGATTCAGACCTTGCAGAAAAGGTCAGGAGGTTACTTGAAGATGTACGAGGAAAGATTTGATAAGCGAAAATTTGATGAATTGAGGCCGATGGAAGCAGAAACAGGCATAATACCGAATGCAAAGGGCAGTGCTAGGTTCAAGATAGGAAATACTGAAGCGATTGCAGCAGTTTACGGTCCGGAAGAAGTAAAACCAAGACACATAGAAAAAGTAAATAAAGGTATAATAGTGTGCAAATACGACATGCTCCCTTTTTCAGTACCTGACAGAGCAAAGCCAGGAATGGACAGAAGAGACATAGAGATAAGCCAGGTTATAACTAATGCATTGAACAGAGCTGTTATCCTTGAGGATATGCCAAGGGCAATGGTAAATGTCAGAATATACATTACACAGGCAGACGCCGGAACAAGATGTGCAAGCTTAACTGCTGCCTCGATGGCGTGTGCAGATGCAGGATTACCGATGAGAGATTTGGTTGCAGCGGTAGCAGCGGGCAAAATAGGAGACAGTATATGCTTGGACCTTACTAAAGAAGAGGAGGACTTTCATGAGGGGGGTGCTACAGATGTTCCAATAGGCATTCTTCCATCTAAGAATGAGATAGTCCTTCTTCAACTTGATGGAAAAGTCACAAGGGAAGAACTTAAAAAGGTAATAGAAATAGGTAAAAAGGGCGCAATGGAAATTTACGAGCTTGAAAAAGCCGCTCTAAAAAGGAGGTTTTTAAATGAAAGTAAAAGTTAGAGGTATTTACTCCACAGCTATAACAAAGTTACTGCTGGATGAAAAAATAGAAGTAACACAGGCTGCTGAAGCCATCAAGAAAGCATTAAACATAGAGGATGAAAGCAAACCTGATATAATAATAGAAGATACCGAAACAAAAGAGGGGGTTTACATATACGGAAACGGCAGCGAAAAGATAGTTGAACTGCTAAAAAGCAGGCTTAAAATGAGTATTTTTTATAAAGAAGAGATAGGAAAGATATACTGCGGTATAATAAAGAATACGGATCAAAAGGCAAAATCAATAGTTATATCACTTCCTGACGATGAAGAGGGAGTACTTGACCTTAAAAGTTTTTGGGGGTACGTTAAACCCGGTGCAAAGATACTTGTTCAATCAAAAGGAACCTATGACGGGAAGATAATGCTTTCCACGCAATTAAGAATATTTGGAGACAACATAATAATCATAAAAAATGGCTTTACAAAGATGAGCAAGGGGATACATTCAAATGAGGGAAAAACAAAACTGTATGATATAGCAAAGGGCCTGAACCTAAAAGAATGGGGAATTCTATGGGTACAAGGTGCAGAAGACAAGGAAGAAGAAGTACTCAAGCAGGAATTGGAAGAACTGCAGAAAAAAGAAGCTGAAATAAACGAAAAATTCAATAATTGCACTGAGCCCAGCA
>JAMCSP010000020.1 GCA_023378865.1 Candidatus Parvarchaeota archaeon
TCCTCAAAATTTATTTTCTGATGTTACAAGTGTTATGCCAAGAGACTGCATAAATTTTGAGGATAAGGTAGTGTTTGTCGTAAATCAGGGCCAGGCTGGCCTGGCAATAGGCAAAAATGGAATCAAGATAAAAATGCTGCAGGAAATGCTAAAGAAAGAGGTAATAGTAATAGAGTATTCCGATGATCCTGTAAAACTTTTTGAAAACGTTATAAGGCCAAACAAACTTATATCAGGATACATAACTGTCAATGGAAAGGAAGATGAAACTAAGAAAGTGGAGGCTTCCGTTGACGGCAAAATAAGCAGTAACAAAATAAAACTGATTAAAATGCTAATGCAAAGGTATTTTAATATAGTTAGTATAAATATTAAGTAAAAAATTTATGGGAAACAAGACACGAGGATTATTTAACGGAAAAATGTTGCTTCGACGAAAGGAGAGAGTAAGATTCAGCAAGAATAAAAGCAAATCTTATTTCAGCGGGAGCTGGAAAAAGAACGATCCTTTAGCAGGCGCACCTCAGGCAAGAGGCATAGTTTTAGAGAAGGTTGAAATAACACCAAAAAAGCCATCATCCGGTAAAAGAAAATCATGTAAGGTACAGCTCACTAAAAACGGTAAAATAATAACGGCGTATATCCCCTGGAGCAAAGGAGTGTCATTTGTAGATGAGCATAATGATGTAATAATTGAAAGAATTGGAGGAGCACAGAAGGGAGCACGTGGTGATCTTCCGGGAGTAAAGTTTAAGATAACAAAAGTCAATGGTATATCGTTGAAAGAATTAGTTAAAGGAAGAAAGCAGAAACCGGTTAGATAAATGGAAGAAGAAAAATCATTGGAAAACGTGAAAAAGGAAAACGAGATAAAGCTCTTTAGAAAGTACAGTTTCGACGGAGTCATAGTAAACGATTTAGGACTTAAAAATATAATTTCCTTAAAGCCAGTTATAGTGCCTAAAACTTCGGGTAGGCTGTCACAGCAGAGGCTGGCAAGGGAGAGAATGAGCATAGTTGAGAGACTTATAAGTCATCTTATGGTTCCAGGCCACAGGGGAAAGAAACATTTAAGAACTAGTAAATTAATGTCTGGCAGATTCACTACAGCTTCTAATTTAGTTGAAAGCGCATTTGACATGATAAGCAAGGATGGATTAAATCCTTTGCAGGTTCTTGTAAAAGCAATAGAGAACTCGGCGCCCAAGGAAGAAGTAATGACTCTTTTAATAGGCGGACAAAGACTTGCAAAGCAGGTCGATACAGCTCCGGTAAGAAGGGTGGATCTGGCATTGAGATGGATAGCAGAAGGGACATACCAGTTGTCAGCAACCGGCAAAAAAGCGGACAGGGCTTTGTATGAGATACTTACTCAGGCAGCCAACAACCAGGATATAGCATTTCCTATCTCAAAAAGAATAGATACAGAAAGACAGGCTGCATCTAGCAGATAAAGCCAAAAGTTTTATCAATTAAGGGGCAACTTTTCTTATAAAGAGAAGGAAAGCAGTATGAAGTATTCCGTTGCTTTCCGGTCTTAGTATGTCTCTTTCGATTTCAGTTTTCCAGTTTATTTCATTGTTCTGTATTAATCTTTCTACCCTCATGTTTTTTGGAAGAGCTCTAAGTGTTTTTTCTACCTGTATAATAGACGGAGAGTATGTAACTATCCTTGCGCCTACCTTGAAGTTTTTTGCTATTACAGGCAGCACATCCCAAGGATCAGGCAGGTCAAGAACTCCGCAGTCAAAATTCTTTTCTTTTATGCCATTTTTGACATCCAGGTTGTTGAATTTTATATTCTTCAAGTCAAATAATTCCGCGTTTTTCTTCGCTACTTTCATGAATTCTTTTCTTATCTCATAGGAAAAGACTTTTATATCCTTTGAAAGGTTTGCCAATGAGCATGCAACAACTCCGGAGCCTGTTCCGGCATCAAATATCTTGCTGTCATGTTTTACTCCCAGATACATTGCCATGCTTCCAATATCCTTTAACGTAACTATCTGCGGTAGTCTTATTATCTTTTTTATTAAATCCGGAGTTTCAGGTTCAATTACATAGAACTTATTTCCATTGTGGGTTTTTACCATGGAGCCTGGTTTTTTCCCCTTTAATTTAGCCGGTTTGAATATCCCAAATTGCGTATTACTCTCTTTATCTCCGTCTATGACTATTGAATGATTTTCATTAAGCAAAAATATCCTGTTTTTTTTCATATTTCCGTCTTTATAACATTCACCATGTTGCCAAAGCTTTTGTTTCCAGCGACTTTTTCAGCGTTTGTAAGTATAAATACTATTGTTTTATAAACGGTGCTGTAACCCATTGCATTTATAAAGTCCTTCTTTACTATTGACTTTTTATTTAATATCTGCACAATTACCTTTATTTTATGCCGTCCATACAAGCACAGGAAAACGCCCTTTTCGATTTCTTTAGGTTCATCAAATCCATTTTTTATTAGCGTTTCACTGAATTCCTGTTTTATAGGCTCTTTGCTTTCTTTTGGTTTTTTGGCATTCATTTCACGCTGGACAGGTTTAGACTTTTCATCTTTTGCATTTATAACTGATTTTACCTCATCTAAACTTAATCCCTGCTCATAAAGATAATCTGCTTTTTGCCCCGTCTGGTTGTCCTGTGCTGAAACCTTTTTCATGAAATCAGTAAGATTTTGGGATATGTACCTTTCTGCCGATGAGAGAGACTCCATGTTTATTACCTTCTTTTCCCTTATTTTGTTCACAAGTGCCTTTTCCTGGTTATTTAATGTCTGCATTAGCAGGTTTAGCGCCTTTTCTCTGTCTTTTTCAAAAAAGTAGATAGGAGAGGAACCGAACTTTCTAGAGGTCTTTTTTATCTCACCCTTTGCTGCAAAATAATCTACTATGGTCTGCGTCTGTAAAGTATCCTTCTCTATTCTCTCTGCTATTTCAAGTATAAGCGACGGGCCTTCGTTTAATTTACCGATTATTTTATCATAAATCTCATTTATGTCTTCCATCATTAACAGTCCACCATATATTATTTATATCTTGTAATTTAATATTTAATAATAAAGGCTATTGATGAATGTATGAGAAGGATGCTGTTTATTTTATTGCTCTTTGAGTTAACAGTGCCTGCTTTACAGATTAATATCATGAAAGATTTATAGATTTATGGATAAAAAAGGGCAGATATTCACAATAGATTTGCTTATCTCTCTGTTTATATTCCTTCTTTTATTTACAACTGTCCTGCTTTTTCTTTATTCAAATGCAGACATAGACAACTCCTATTCTTCTTATTATTCGCAGATAACCTCAAATTACATCAATAATATAGCTGTTCAGGGGGCCAGCTCTTTGCTTGGTTCCGAGGGTTATCCATCAGATTGGTATGATTTTTCATGCAACCAGATAAAGCAGATTGGGGTGATGCATAATACTTTAGAAGCGTCACCAACCAAGCTTTACAGCCTTACTACTTTGTCTACTTCATGTATTTCTTCTCAGCTTAAGGCCGGCAATTCATTCAATATAACCTTTTATTATCTAAACGGTTCAATGTTAAAACTGAGCGGGAAAGGCATAACAGCCGGCTTTCCTATAGATTATTCCTCTAGTTATGTAGCTTCAATACAGAGGTTTACTGTGTTGTATCCCGGAAATGAAATAATCAGACTTTCTTATACGGAGTGGTCATGAACAAAGGACAGGTTTTTACGATTGATCTTGTGATTGGGAGCATAATAATACTCAGCGTTATAACCTCTGCATATGCAATAACAAGCTATTATCTTAAGCTGAACAGTTCAATAACTACAAACAGCGATTTTATCTCTCAGGTATACTCAGCAGTTTCATCCTTTTCAGTTGTTTCATCTACAGAAAATCAACTTTTGTTGTTTCAGAATGGCGGCTCCGATTCAGCATTAAATTCCTATGTTTCCTCGGTTTTAAGTTCAGAGTTATCCGGCCCGTTCCTTTTGCAAGTCTTTACAAAATCCAATTATTCAAACAGTGATCTTCCTTCAAATCTAATATTCTCATATAATTCAAGGTTTTCGCCGTCCTCTTCCTACTCTGCTTTTTATGAGCCATTGCTTATAACAAATTACAGTAGTGCGTGTGGTTCCTCATGCAACACTTCTTTATCTATAAACAGCGTATTCCCTTCTTACAATGACACGATAAACGCCCCAAACTGCAATGTGCTTTACGGAAATGGAACAGTAACGGGATGGACTACATTAAATGATACTCCTTCTGGTTACTGCACGATTCTTGTGCCTTCTTATGCAGATCCAAACAGTTATGATGTTGCAACTTCTTCCTCAACAGGAGTTTCTACAGGTTCAGCTACTTTGCACATTCTTGCTATAGATCTTTTGGAATTCGAAGTTCAGAAGTGATCTATATAAAAATTATAGATTTGTTCCTTTCTTCGTGTCTAAGCTTAGTTTCCATAGCGTTTAATTCGGATTCTACGTCCCCCCTATAAACCCCTAATTTTATGGCAAGGTTGTTTATATCCATTAGAAGTTTGCTTAGTTTCTGGGCCTTTTCAAAGTCTATGTTGTTTTTATACTGGTTGTATAAAGTTATCTGCTGTAGCAGTTTTTCGTATAAACTTCCCATTTCCTCCATCATTTCCATTTTTATCCCCCCTCATACCTATTTTAGAAATATTCTAAATAAAAAGGGCTGTTTTGTATTACTTGTATATTATTGAAATGAAATTATTATTAACTTATTCGTGGTTATTCAGCGAAGTATGTATTCGCAGCCTTCTGCTCTACATCTAGCCTACTTCCTTTCTGGTTGATTCTGGGTCTTCCGCTGTCCTTGTCCCTTCTTATTGTAACGTCTATGTTTTTAAGGAAATTGTTTATCGCCTTGCCAGTGCTTTCTATTTCATCTGTCATACCTTTTACTCCTTTTTTACCGCTGAATAAGATGCTTTTTGGGCATGTGGAATCCAGAAAGGCAAGGTCATGGTCAACAACTATTGCGCATTTGTTTCTGGATGAAATAAAAGAAGAGATTATGCTCATGCATTCTAATCTATCCTCTATGTCTAAATTTGCAGAGGGCTCGTCTATAAGGTAAACATCTGCAGGTTTCATAAGCGTAGTTATTATTGCAAGTTTTTGAAGCTCACCGCCCGAAAGGTTATTTACATTTTTGTTCATTAATTTGTTTATCCCAAGTTTGTTGATAGCAGATAAAACCCCCAGATCTTTTTCATACTCCGGATTTATGCTCAACAAAGCATTGCTAACCAGCATATCAAAAGGCTTCAGTATCTGTGGTTTATATGAGATCCTTATGCCCAGATCAAGTTTGCCTATATTGGTTTCGATTAGGCCGGCAAGCGCTTTTATAAATGTGCTTTTTCCTATGCCGTTTTCCCCTATTATGCCGATTATATCGCCTTTGTAAAGCTTTCCGCCTTTAGTATCCAGCCTGAAATCCTTTAAATCAACGACAAACTCGGGCCACGAAATAAATGGTTCATTAGTAACAGGTGGCAGCGTCTTCTTAATTTTTATGCTATAATCTCTAAATCTTACGTTTTCAGTCGGCAGGTATCCCTCCAAATAATTATTTATTCCATTCCTGGAAGGCATAATGTGCGAAGCTATCCCATAGTTTGATTCAGAACCATACAAAACCTGTATGAATTCAGTAAGGTAATCAAGCATTACCAGGTCATGTTCTACTACTACAACAGTCTTGTTGTCAAGTGCCTCTTTTATCTTAGTAGCAACGTTTATTCTTGCGTTTATGTCAAGGTAATTCATCGGCTCATCGAATATGTAAACGTCTGCAGATTCATCTAATGTTTTTGCTATCTCAACTATCTGGGCTTCCCCTCCTGACAAAGTTTCAGTGTCTCTGTCTAAAATATCCTCTGTTACCAGCTTAAATCTGTTAGCTTTTACCAAGTCCCTGACTTTTCCTGTTTGTGTAAAGGATTGTGCTTTCTTTGCTATCTTTAGATTGTTGCTGTAAAGCTTTGTAAGGTACGGCTGTATATCCTTTCCTCTGAATGACTTTATTACTTCCTCGTATGAATACTCTTTTTTGAAATCACCGAAATTTGGAACAAGTTCATTTGAAATGAGTTTTATATTTGTAGTTTTTCCTATTCCATTCCGGCCTATCAGACCTACTACCCTGTTTTCTATAGGAGTTGCTATGTTAAAGGTCCTAAAGGTATTGATGCCGTACTGAAATGTAATATCCTTTGCCATTTCATCCGGCAGATTTATTATTCTTATTGCGTCAAACGGGCACCTTTTTACGCAGATTCCGCAGGATATGCATAAACTTTCAGTTATGGCGGCCTTGCCATTTTCCCTTGCATACACTGTTTCTTTTGCTCCTTGTCTTACTCTTGGACAGACCTCTGCGCAGATATAATTGCAATTGTCCGGAGCTTCACATTCGGATTCCTTTATTACAGCAACTCTCATTTTCTTGATATCATATATCTATCAATAAATAGGTTATTCTTTCTTTTTAAACTATCTACGTTTTCTTTTTCAATCAGTATCCTTTCAAATATCTCTTTATACGGCAATTTTATCTTATTAAATGCATCTTTTACCATTTCTTCTAATGGTTCAGGAATGTAAAAACTTAACCTTCTGTTTTCCCATTTGTCTGCACCATCATGTTTTAGAAGGTATTCTACCTGGCTTCTGGGCTCTTTAAGTGTTTGATTGAATCCGGAATTTAATTTATCTTTTGTAAGATTGGATATAACTGCTACTTCAATTATATAATCATCGATGCTTCCCTTGTTTATTGCATAAAGCTCTGCAATTTCTTCCTTGATTTTATAATCGTCTTTGTTATAAAATCCATCAAAAAGGCTATGTCCTATCTCATGATAAACTGTCATTTTTATTGCCGACAGATATTTTTTATCATACTTAATAAGATCTTCCGTCTCTGACAACAGGCTTTTATCTATCCCTATTACATTTTTGCCGTTAATATTCCTGTAATAAGAATAGGAATCCGGTACAAATTCATATCCCTTTGTATCTTTGCAGCATTTTTCTATAATATCTTCTAGCCTGTGTAGGCCTTCGATTGACTCTTTGGAGCCGTAATCATTTTTCATTCCTTAATATGAATTAGAGCCCTATAAATACTTTTTATATTTGCAATGCTATAAATATAAATGGAAAGCAATGATCCGGAGTGTTCTATTGAAGAGCATGAAAAGATACTGAAAATGCCGAAGGACAAGCACACAGACCAGGAAATAAAGGAAATACTTTTGAAATACAAGAATGTAGCGGTAGTAGGTATGTCAAGGGAGGAAGGAAAAGACAGCCATGAGATACCAAAATATCTGATAAATAAAGGGTATGATGTAACGCCAGTAAATCCGAATGCAGATTCAATACTGAATAAAAAATCCTACCCTTCAATCTCCGATGTTCCAGGAGCAGTAGATATAGTCGATATCTTTAGGCCGTCCGACAAGGTTTTGCCGGTCGTTCAGGCAGCAATAAGCAAAAATCCAAAGGTAATATGGCTACAGGAAGGAATCTCAAATGATGAGGCCAGAAAACTTGCAGAAAGCAAAGGCATAACCGTAATATTCAACAGGTGCATGATGAAGGAACATGTCAGATTGTTTGGGGATTAACAGAGACATACCTTCTATTGTAAAAAGCAATAAAAAAGCATTTATCTTAGAATCATCAATACTAATCTATGACAGAATATACTCTTAATAACAAGTTCAATGACCCTTTCAATAAGGTCCAGTTCGGGGTTTCTATAGGAGAAAGAAACCAGCTGGAGGAATTTTCCAAAGTCCTTAGAAGCGGCGCAAAGATGGTCGAAATAGATGTAGCAAGCGTATATGGACTTGGAGGGGAACAGGGTAATGCTGCAGATACACTGGGGAAAACAGAACGAGAAGCAATAGCAAACCTTGCAAAGACAAATGATGTTGATCTGAGTGTTCATGCACCATGGGCAATAAATTTCTCAGGGATAGAACCACAGTCCAAAGCCAAATCAGAAGTATATGAACACATTGTTGAAAGGGAGATAGGAACAGCTTTGGAATTTGCCGATGATATAAGCAAAAAGATGGGCAGACAGAATATGCCTGTCATTTTCCATGCTTCTGCAGACCAGCTTTCTGATCCGGATAAAAGCTTAATATATTCAGTTTATGATGAAACAGAGGGCAAAGTCATTCAGATCCCAAAACAGGAGATAGAATTGGGCATTGATAAGGATAAAGTAAGTGATCCTGAAGAAAGGAAAAGACTGGCAATGCAAAAGTTTAAAGACTTATACGGAGAAAGTTTCTATCAAAAAGTGTTTGAAAACAAGGATAATAAAAAGCTGGGATTCGTTTCTGATGACGGCAAGGTAATATTGAATCCTGAAGGTGCACTTGAATTCCATAAGAAAAATAAGTCACAGCAGCTGAATCAAGAAAGAGCAAGCCTTAATATTAGTTTGAGGAATCTGGAATACCAAAAGACAGATCTTCTGGCAAAAATGAGTGCTGCAAAGGCACAATCCAATAAAAAAGAATTTGAAGCTACACAGAGGGATCTTGAAAATATACAGGATATGGTTAAAAACCTTAATCAAAAATATGCAGAGCTTGAAATAGAAGAAAAAAACCTGGGTAATCGGTTTGTGCCATACGATAAAAAAGCGCCGGAGCTTGCTGCCCAAGGCATAGCAAAAGCTGCAATGTTTTCTTATAACAATACGGAATCAAAACCAATGATACTTGTTGAAAACCCAATGTCACCAGAAATGTCATTAAGTGATCCTAGAGATACTGCAGAAGCGGTAAGGATAGCCAGGGAAGAATTTGCAAAAGAACTCCACGAAAAACAGCGCTTGTCTCTTAAAGAAGCAGAAAGGATAAGCAGTGATATTATAGGCATAAACCTGGATATAGGGCATATAAACGTCTTTAAATCATATATAAATCCGAAAACTGGGCAGCCTTACTCTGACAAGGACATAGTAGAGATGGCGAAGGCTGCTGGAGATTATTTAAAAAGATATCACCTGAATGATAACATGGGAAACAAAGACAGCCATCTTCCCTTGGGGCAGGGAAACGCGCCGATAAAGGAAGTTTACGATGCAATGATGGAAAAAGGACTAGATGTTCCGGCAATAATGGAGGTATTTGGAGGATTGGGCGGACTTGAAGCCGGGGCTGTTCAGTCGCTTCAGTATATGGGCGCACCCTTATATGGTAATACTCCTTACGTGTCATTGCCTTCGTATCTTGGTCAGCCTTATTCTTCTATAGTAGGAGATTATTCATCTTATTCTAATCTTGGATTGAAGCAGGACATGTTTCCATATGGCGGTTTTTCAGGTATATTCCCTGCTGTAGGGGGCGGTTATATGGATAATAAAGGCAATTCAAGCTTTTCGGGGGCGCCAATGGTATGATGGAAGAAAACAATGCAGAAGGACATTTGGAATTGAAAGGATACGATGCTGCTTATAAGTTTGCGAAAGGAATATTTGAGATGTATCCGAAAGTGATGAAAACTATCGTTTTATTCGGTTCTTACAGCAAAGGCAAAGAAACAGAAGACAGTGACGTGGATATAATGGTGGTAATGGATGATGTTCTGAATAAACTGGATGAAAATGTTCAGTCCTTAATATTTTCAGATGTTGACAAGCTGGTAAAGGAGAGCCAGGTAAAATTGCACATAAACTTTGTAACATTAACTGCTTTTTGGCGCGGAGTCATAGCTGCGGATCCAGTTTCAGTAAATGTTCTAAAGTATGGCGTTCCTTTAATAGATACAGGCTATTTTGAGCCTTTACAGGCCCTGCTTAATATGGGTGAGATAAAGCCTACGGAGGAATCAATATATGCTTCGTTAACAAGGAGTGAACTATACTTGAATTCAGCAAAGCTTAAACTTGCTTCCGTTGTTACAGATATGTACTGGGCTGTTGTAAATTCTGCACAAGCTGCAATAATGAGGCAGGGAGATATACCTCCCTCACCAGAGGTTATACCTGAAATGCTTTTAAAGCTTGAAGAAAGGGGATTAATAAATAAGAAGCAGATTGAGGATTTCAATGAGATATTCGCACTTGGAAAAAGGCTGTTTCACGGCGAAAAAATAGACATAAACGGGGAAAAAGCCCAGGAAATAATAGTTAAAGGAACTGAATTTAGTTCAAAGATGGCAGACCTTGCAAAATCTAAATAAACAGATTTATCAGTACGCCTAGAAAAGCACTTATCGCTGCGATAAGCAGTCCTATGCCTGCAGTTTTCAGCCCTTCTTTTATTTTCTTTCTCTTTTCTTCCTGTGAATAACTTCCTATAAATGCAAGTATTATTAAACTCAGAATAAGCGAGATAATGCTTGTTATAACGCTTTGTTTTGCATTTAAAGCGTAGTAGGCAAGATAGGGTAAAAGCACAATAAAACTGCCCAGTAAGGTGGAAAGAAAGCCTATCTCAGCATATCTAAGGTTTTTCGCCTTTTTTAACTGCGTAATTTTGTTTGGATTATACTCCTTGGCAAAGAGTATCCTTCTGTATTCCTTCATCTGCTGCCCCAATACAAAGTTTTCAGCGTTGTAAGCAGAAAAGAAATTGGAAAGCGAGCCGCTTACTCCTACTAAAAGAATAGACGCAAAGGTAAGCTGGTAGCTATGGAAAACAGAAATACCCAAGGAGATACCAAGCCCAAGAAACAATCCATCGCTTAAACCTAGAATTATATACCTATTTTTTGCTCTTTCCATTAGAACTTACTGTAGCTTCGTCTAAACTGTTTATTACCGCCCCTCTGTCCTTCAAAGCCTTCTGTATGCCTTCAAAGTTTATTTTTGAACCTTCAATAACTACTTTTAGGCCTTCAGTGTGTATGTCCACTTCTACAACCTTTATGAAAACTTCTCCGTTTCTTACATGTTTTGCTATATCGTTGGCAAGGTCTATTATGCTGTACTCACCGATTGGCTTTACTGCGTCTATAACAAGTCTACTTAGATACATACAACGTGTATTTTATGTCCTTTAACATTAATAAATCTTTAATTTACAAGCATATCTGTTAAATCTCTGGCTGTAATTTTAATTAAAAAAGAAATATTTAAATAGTATCAATTTTAGTATGTAAATATGGTTTTAAATAGAAAGGCTCAAGGATTGCCTATAAATACTATTATACTTATAGCAGTTGGCCTGCTTATACTTGTCCTTTTGATTACTTTTGTATTAGGAGGATTTAAAGGATTGGGAGCAGCTTCTCCTTCTAGCTCTACTCTTTCTACTTTTTCTTCTACATGCTCAACTTATTCTACTACTGCTCCTGCAAGTCTCGGCTTTCAACAGTGGTGCAGTGACACTATAG
>JAMCSP010000021.1 GCA_023378865.1 Candidatus Parvarchaeota archaeon
TTGAACTGTTCATAGAAATTGTTATCTGCGTATTCCCTACAGGTATGCCAGTACCTACATTATTTAGGGATATGCCCAGCTGGATATCCTGGCCATAAACTACCGGCTGAGAGGAGGATGATAAAATTCCTATGGGCCCTGCAGTAACTCCGGAAGGCTGTGTTGCAGGTGGCGGGTAATTCCCGCTTGTGCTTGCGCTCTGTGAAACAAATTCAAGCTGCTGCAAAGCTGTAGAAACATATGAAAAATTAAGGTAGTAGCCTATGTTCTGTGAGTACTGTATGTTTCCGTATGTATTTGCGGGAGGGGCTGAAAGTGTAAAGCCTTCTGATAAGATATCACCGGTTGCAAGAGAAGATATGCTTACGCACCTTCCACTTGTTATTGCATTACCATTTGGATTGGGAGAAGAAGTTTCGGGACTGGATAGAATAGAAAACAAACCTAGGTTATCAAGGCAAAAATAGATATTTCTGGCGGCTTTCCCATTCAGATTATTCGCTATAAGGAAAGTTGCGCCAAATGTTGACAATGGAGAAACTTTTGCAGGTGCATTTACTGACAGAACGCCGACTGCAACAGTATGATTCAATGAAGTGGCAGTCGGGACAGGAGAAAGGCCAATGCTATTCAAAAGATACGGGCCGTATAAAAATAATATTATTATGATAACCAGTACAATTACTCCGGCTGCAATTCCGCTTCCACTTGCTCCTTTTTTATTTACCATATTAAGTGCATGTTTGATTTGCTATTACAACAGGCATGTTTAAAGTTTCGTTGTAATTGTAATTTACGTAGCCAATTACTGTCATTGTATTGAAGTGCATTCCATTCAATGAACTAACCGGGCTAAGATCAAGATAAAAAGTTGACCCTGAGCTTAATACCTTACTGTTGCTTATGTAGCAATCCCAGTAACCGGATCCTGGGAATTGGAAACCCTGTCTTTGGATAGGACTTGCTGTTACGCAGTTCCAATAACTTGTTGCAGGGTTTGTAGGGTAGAAATCCTTGCTTATGTATAATGATAAATTATTTACTTCATATGGATAATTTCCATTGTTTTTTAGGGTTACTTCTAATGGTACAGAGTCTATCTTGGTTATTATCGGCTGCCTTACCACAGTGTACACTTCTATCTGTACCGGCCCGGCTGAATAGAAATTAAAAGATGGCTCTCCAGGTACAAATGCCTGCGCAGATGAAACTAATTGGGATTGAAAGGAATCGGACATAAATTCTATCGGCAGAATAACAGCTGCAGTGTAATTCTTAACTAGAAAGCTTGCTAGAAAGGACATGGATAAGGGGAAGGTAAGCTTATCTGCAGGAGGCGGGCATGACAATTCAAATGTTGTCGTATTTTCCTTCGTTTCGCCCTGCGCCAGTATGTTAACTAAGCTTGAATCCTTTATTGCAGGGGGAGAGCTCTGTGTTTCTGCAGGAGTTACGAATTTAGTCAGCATGTCCTGACAGAATTTTGCTGCACCTGGGGATATGGTACTTCCGCAGGAGATATTGACCTCCAGGTTATTCGGAGTAGCAGGCCCTAATGGAACATTCCCGTTGTTGTAAACTGAGTAAAAAATAGTTCCCTGCTGTGGATTTGTTGTAAGCACTACCTCTTGACTTGGAGGATAACTAAAGGTAAGAAAAGATAAAAAAGTAGGAGTTGAATTTACAGAAGTAACCTGTGGCTGAGTAATTAAAAGATTTGGATTTTGTACCTCTGCAATGAAGGTTGAAATTGAAGAAATACCGGAAGAAAGCAGGCTTCCTATCTTTGAAAAGATTGAACCGTATGTAACTTCAGTGTAAACTATACCGACATTGGTGGGTGCAACAAATATAAAGTATACAACAATTACAACTAAAAGTATAATAAACGGCGCAAAAAGAATTGAATGTTTCTTTACGCTCCTGACCATTGTGCTCGTATCAAATAGTCTGGTCTTTGCCTTGCTTTCCTCTTCTAACCTTATGAAATCAGGGGATACCCCTTCATCATGCATCTGATGGTACTGTAGAGCGGTTTTTGTTTTAAAACGTCTTCCGCAGATCTCGCATACATACCTGCCCTTTTTGCCGTAATTGCTATTATTATTTGGATTGGGAGAAGGCGTTGGAGGAGTTGGCGGGGTTGGCGGAGGCGGAGTCGGGGGTGGAGTCGGTGCATTCCCTCCTGCAGCTGCCTGCCCTTTTCTGTTTATTTTAAGCATCATAATAAGAAATATAAGGCATTGCTATATATAAATTTCAGCCATTAACTGATTTTATAGAGATATAAGAGGGGATAACTAAACCATTTGTCGATAGTTTTATTGTCCCGCTGTAATTACCATTGGTTGCGGTAACTCCAATTAAATTTGAAGGTATAAGAAGTACATTTTCTCCGTCAGAAAGAGTATTCTCAGCAATAGTTAGATTTGCGCCGCTTGGCGTAAAGTAAAGGTAAATATTGCCCTTTCTCACCACACTTGACACATAAAGTGTAAGCATGTAATTTCCCTTTGTTGCATTTACAGAATAGTAAACTGTTGGAGAGTTCGCAGCTATGTAGGGTATTGTATAATTCAGATAAGCATCAGCTATCTCATAAGATACATTGCGTGCAGGCTGAAAGCCAACATTAAACAGCAGTGGAAGCACTACTGAGGAACTTGAAAGATTTGATGATCTGACAGCTTTCGATATTGCCATAGAAGGGATGTTTACTGCTATTTGCGAGTCGTTGCCAACGCTTATGCTTGAGATAACTTCATTGTTGACAGAAACATTCAAATCCCCATATCCTATCGGAGTGTATACTATCGAATAATCGCCGACGCCACTGAAGGTTAGAACTTTGACAGGAACTGTATTTGCATTGTTCTTGCCCTGCTCCTTTATAACCTCTATCTTTGCAAGTTTAAACGACTGGGATAACGCAAAGCCATTCAAGCTATCTGTTATTGCTATAATATTCTTACCGGTTTTACCTGCAGGTATCTTCTCCGTTATGGTTTCATTGCCAGCTGGCAGCGTAGAGAAGAATGAATTGCCATTCAATGAAAAACTAAGCTTTGGAGTGCCGGATACCGATTGAACGGTTACTTCGATGAAATACGCAGCTGACTGGGAAAGATTTAAACTTATATCATAAGATGAAGAACCAAATATACTGGATCCTATAGATACCTGGCTGGCATTGAATATTGTTGAATTAACAATTGGATAATTTACGCCAAACGTGCCTAAAACATAGGAAGTATTGACAGGTTGGCTGTTTCCACCTATATAAGTATTAAGATTCTGATAGTACTCCCCTGCGGGTATTGAGGGGGTCGTTACGCTGGTATTGTTTATACCAAGAAGTTTATATGCCACGGGTGGTGGAACAAGAAGCAGGTAAATTACTATCGAACCTATAAGTATAAGCATTAACACTACAACGGCGGGGATTCTTTCCCTTTCCACTGCCATGAAATCTTTACTACGCTATAATATATAAATATTTCCATTAATTGAAATGTGCATTTTTGACTAAAAAGTGAAATATTCCCTTAAATCAGCAGGCACCTCAAATAAACCTGCTTTAATGCCTGCATCAATATACGCCCAGCTTATAACTACTGCTTCAAATGCCCTCAAGTAATCTTTCTTCTCCACAAAAAATTTACTGTCATTAAAATAATTTGATGACATGTCAAAAAACTCTGAAGAAAGTTTGTTTTCGCCGTCTTTTACTGATAAAGACCTGAAAACCTTCTCCATCATGCCTATCTCCTTCTCTGTTCTTTCTTTTAAATTATCATCCATACAAAGAAAGCGAATTATCCTCTATTTTCAATTTTTCAAGGTATTGGGTTACCCTCTCTCTTGAAAAGCTGTGTTCATCGCACAGGAATCTTATAAGCTTATCTTTTTCGATTTTGCCGGGACTTAAATCTTTGTCAACATCTACAGTATTTGGGGAAATAAAATAGTTATAGATTTCGTTTATATCGTAATCTGCCCTGAAATCATAGGCATTAAAGAGCTCTTCTCTGTTTTTCTCTTTAACCAGTTTAAGTGCTTTTTTTGGGCCGATGCCATCAACCCCTCTGTTGTAGTCAGTACCAACAAAAAGCGACAGGATTATAAGCTGTTCTCTGCTTATTCCCAGCTTGTTTAAATTATAGTTTGCGTCTATCACTTCTGGAGAAACTGCTGTTGTTATTCCCTTCCCACTTACCTTTTTCTTGTTCGTTATATTAAGATTTCTAACCACGCGCTTTGCACCGAAAAGCAGGGTATCATAGTCCTGCGAAGCTGCTGCAAACACTTTTCCCTGCTGGCTTAGAACTGCGGCCTGCGCTTCTCCTTCTGCAGGGGCCTGTATATAGGGTATTCCAAGGTAACTAAGAAGCTCTTTTGAAGAATCTATTATGTAATCATCTATCCTTGCTAATCTGCGCATGTACATTGCTTTTTCTTCCAGGGTTACTGCATGCTTCATCTTTTCCATTGCTTCTTCCTTTGTCCTTTCCCTCTCCAGCAGTGTTTCCTTCTTGAATTTTGGTGCTTTTCCATCAAATACAAAAACAGGCTTTATCCTGTTTTCCAGAAGGGAAACAGAACGGTAAAACAGGCCGTTTAAATGCGTAGTCACTCTTCCCTTTGAATCGGTGAGGTAAGAGCCGTCCGCCATTCTTATAGTAGTCAGAAACTGAAATATCCAGTTAAATGCATCTATTGCTATTGCCTTCCCAGAAAGCTCTGCGATCTTTATTTTTTTAGACTCGAACAAGCTATTCAATTTAACGCCCATTATTTTACTAGAAAATGCAATGATTAATGCTTTTTTGCTTTATCACAAAGTTGTAACTATTACCTTGCCATCATCAAAAAGAAACGAATGCTCAAATTGTGATACCAGGCCATTGTCTTTTTCCTTCAAAACGTTAAATTCATGCAGTGATCCTGCAGCCACCAAATTCCTTATTTCTATTTCCGCCAGCCTTCCGAATTTGTTTATTATCCACCTTTTTGCAAACGGTAGTTCATTGTATTCCTCTGCAATGTATTTTAGGATTTCCCTGCCAAGTGTGCTTCTTACGTTTTTATTGGCAATCAGCTGGTAAATCTGCACTTCTGTACTGTCTATTACATATCCTCCGCCGTCTGTTGCAAATGGCTCCACTGCAACCACTCCTTCCTTTCTTAAAAAAGACCCTGCATAATTCTTTGAATTGGAGATGAATTCTCCCTCATGCAGGCTATATCTGCCGATTCCATGCCCTCCCAGATTGACTATCGGAGAAAAACCGAAACTGCTTATTTTATCGTCTATAACCTTGCTTATCTCGCTTACTGCTATCCCTGGCTTTATTACATTAATCACAGCATCCAGTGCTTCTTTAGTAGCATTAACCAGTTTATTTCCATCCTCCCCTACTGCAACTGAAGCTGCTGTATCCGAAAGATAGCCGTCAACGCTTGCTCCTACATCGATTTTAACTATATCCCCTTTTTTCAGCTCCGTTTTATCATCGTACTTCGGAGTATAATGCGCTGCAATCTGATTTATTGATATATTTGGCGGAAAAGAGGGTTTTGCGCCCCTCTCTACTGTTCTCTTTTCGATTGCTTCTGCAATGTCAAGAAGCTTTGCGCCAGGAACACACAGAGAGATACCAAGTTCGCGTATTTCCTTGCCTATCCTGCCTGCTAATAACCATTTTTCCCTTTCTTCGCTTTCCATTAAATATCTAATTCAATTGTGCTTCTTCGTCTATAAAGCTTCTCATTTTATCCAAGAAATTTTTGCTCATCCCGTTGTTCTCTATTACTATGAAAACAAGCTTGGTTTTTCTCTCTCTTGCAACTGAGGAAGTAAAATGTATGAACCTTAATATCTCATTCTCTGAATTATAGATAAGAAATGAAGTTATAGAGTCTATTATTACAAATGTTTCGCCTTCTTTCTTGAGCAGCCCTTCAAGATTTATGCTTATCTCTGTTAAATCACCCGGTGATTTTATGAAAATACACTTATTATTAGAAACTGCATCTTGAATTATCGGAGCAGTTACCGAGTCTATAATAAAGTAATCATCTAATTTTGCTGATTCGAGCTTTTCCTCTATCGAATTAAAAGGAAGGCTGGACGTAACATATATTAACTTGAATCCCTTATTCTTTATCCTTGAAAGAAGCTCCACTGCTGCTTCGTCCAATTTGTACCTTTCCTTTACCAAAAGCATGCCTACTCCATCGTCTGTTATCTTCTCTATAAAATCGTTGTTAAACGTGTATTCCATTCAACTTCCAGTGGATATATGATAGCTAATCCTAATATTAATAGTATTACCTTTTATAAAAACCCATCTAAGGAATTATTCTTCTTTCCAAGGATGTCATCAGCTGAATAACCTATAACCTCAAGTATCTGAAGAACCGATGGCAAAACCTGTTTATATATATAGTAATCTGGATCATATTTTATGCCGTTCTTTCTTGCAATGTCATAAAGCACCGCTTTTTCGGACACGCTTTCATTGCTTTTTCCCTTCGCTATTATATATTTTATAGTATCGCCACTCACGAATTTCATGCCGCTTTTTTCCACTGCTGAAATGTGCCTGTTTGTCTGCTGGTAAGAAGAAGGATCCTTTCTCAGCCTGGTAAGAATAACTAATTCCTCCAAATCCGCTTTTCCCTGCTTTATTTTTTCTATAGTATTTTTTACGGTTGAAATTGCACCCGGTTTGTCGTTTTCCAACAGAATCTTTTTAAGCACCTCCTTCTGCAGGTTCTTTGCTATTACGGCCCAGTCCCTTCTAACAGATTGAAAACCCTTTATTGTCAAATTGCCGTCAAAATCGGACATTGCATATTTTTTCTTTGCGCCTATTCCCCCTTTTGAGCTTACAAATATTGCACGTGCATAAAATCCCTGCAATTCCAGTTCCATCGGTTTCGGAAGTTTACTGTTTATGTCAGCTATAAAATCGTTTACTTTTTGCTTGTTGTCACCAAACTGCATAAAAGCGGAATCTGTATCAGCATAAAGTACTTTAAATCCGTAGGAAGAAGCGGTAGATATCACTTCCTGCACGTATTTTCTTCCCAAGGAGGTTGTTGCACCTGCACAATCAAAACAGTACCACCTTGAATTATAGTACCCTAAATATCCATAAAACCCGTTTGCGATAAGCTTTAAAACAAGGACCCTGGCATTCAATTGCCTGTTATCCTTCTCAATTTTAAGTCTGTCTTTTGCCTCAAATCTAAGCTTTATAACTTCGTCTAATACAGAAGGTATCAAACCAAGTTTTTCCTCCTTCGGTAAAAATGTTTTTTCCCCGTTATTGTACTGGATAGTAGAAGGGCAGATATTATGGGATACAATTATGCTTGGATAAAGACTACGGAAATCTACTACAGCAATATTTTCATAAAGGCCCGCAGTAGGCTGAAAAACAAATGCCCCCACATTTATCTTTTTTATCCTGTCATTAACCTGAAAATCAGACGGCTTGTTAGGTATAAGCTCGTTTTTTACTATGGCTTTTTTCATTATCAAATGCTCTACAACAGAGCCGGTAGTCATCCTTGAAACATCAGCAAAAGTCTGCCCCACTAGTTTATTTAGCTCCGATATCAGCGGCAGGATAATATCAAAAATCAAAAGCGTAACGTTTGAATCCTGTATACAGTAATTGCACAGTTCAGTTGCTAGTTTGCCGTCGGTAAAAACCTCGTTTATTCTGTCCCAGTCAAACTCCCCCTTTCTTTCTCCGGTCATTTCGGCGGCTACTTCCCTGAGAGTAAGAACTTCCGTCTTAAGATTGTATATTGAGTATATGTTTCTTATGAAATTCAGTATGTCCACGTGCGAAATTCCATTTATCTCTGCTATTTTTCTTTTCTCTCCTTTTATCCTGAGCTCGAAACCGTTTATCACGAACTTTATCCCAAGGATCTTTGCCCTCTCTGAAATGTAAGGCATGTCAAAAGAATCGGAATTGTACCCTATTATTACATTGAAATTGTTTGAAGAAAGCAATTCAGAAAGCTTCAAAAGCAGTTCTTTTTCATCCTTTACCTTTATTATATCATTTCCCTCGGCATTAAGCCAGGTAATGCATTTTTTTGAACCAGCGCTTACTACTGAAACTGCAATTATCGGATCTGATTTTGCATTTGGAAAAGACCTCTTTGAAAAGGTCTCTATGTCCAAAGAAGCTACTTTCATAGGAAAATTTCCGATCCCTTCGTTCTTTATATCATGGATGTAATCCCCTTCTGAATCTATGCTCAGGCGGTTAAAGGTTCCTAACCCTTTGTCAAGGATGTACCTCTTGTAAAACGGAATATCTGCTTCGTATGTAGGAAAACTAAGCTGCTTTATCTTCGGTACGTCTTCCGGTAATTTTGTAAATACCTGCAGTAACTTTACCTTTTCTCCGAGCCTGTATTTTTCCACTTCCTTAACTGAATCTATGAAAGACAAACTGCCAATTGTTTTTTTGAATGCTTCTTCTTCAGCATCTACGTAACAATAAGGCTTGAAATTTTTGTCATAGAATATCCTTCTTTCCAGTTTCTCGTCAATGCAGAAAAGCCTTATCACGGGAGAGCTTTCTATCACGGTGTAGTCAGCATCTACGAGAAAGTAACTGTCATCCATATAAATTATAGAATGTATGTGTAAAAAAGGTTAACTTATTTTGTAGTTACTGCCTTTGCAAGGTTCCTTGGATGATCTGGGTCTATATGTTTTGCTATAGAAACATAGTATGAAAGAAGCTGCGATACTATTATCTGAGGAACAAAACTAAATATTCCTGCAGGCTGCGACCTTATCAGAAAATCAAATACATCCAGCTTCTCATTTGCTATTCCGATTATTTTCCCGTTTCTGGCCTTTATCTCCTTTAAATTGTTTATTTCCCTGTCTTTGAACCTGTCTGATACAAATGCTATCGAGTATGTTCCCTTTGATATGAGAGCAAGCGGCCCATGTTTAAAGGTCGCCGAATCTATGGCCTCTGCATGTATGTATGTTATTTCCTTCATCTTCAACGCAGCCTCCATCGCCGATATGTAATCACTTCCTCTTCCGAGGAAGAACAAATTCTTTTCCCCTTTTATAGCAGATGCTGCTTCTTTTATTGCACTGTAAACTGAGGGTACAAAAAGATTAAAGAGATTTATGTTCAAAAGATTTAGATCGTTCAATGCTTCCTTTTCTTCACCTGCAGAAAACATGGCTATAAGGCAGGAAAGTACTGCTGACATAGTAAATGTTTTTGTTGCTGCAACGCCTTTTTCATGGCCGGCATTTATATTTATAAAGTAATCTACAGAATTCGCAAGTGTAGAACCCTCTGTGTTGATTATGCCTATTTTCTTGTTTTCCTTTATCACCGGAAGTGCTTCTATTATATCCATAGTTTCTCCGCTCTGTGATATTATAATAAAGATGTCCTCTTTTCCTATTATCTTTGAATAGTTCAATAAGTCTTGAGGCTGCACGGCAACTGCATCTCTTCCAAGGTCTCTGAAAAGACTGGCAGCGAGAAGCGCAACGTGAAAAGAAGATCCTGATCCAACGAGAAATATATTTTTAGACAAAGAAACGGCTGATGCCGCATTTTTAAGGTATGAAAGATCGGAGTTTACAAGCTTAGAAACGAGAGCCTGCTGCTCCATTATTTCTTTCAGCATGAAGTGCCTGTATTTTCCCTTGTCCACGTCTGAAACCGAAAAATTCACCTCTCTTACTTTATGTTTCCCGAAATTATTAGACTTAAGAACCTTGAAACCGGTTTTGTTTATTGATATAACATCTCCGTCAAAAAGATAAACAACTTTATTGGTATGTTTTATAAAAGATGGCACATCGCTTGAAACGAACACGCCATTATCCTTCACACCCAGAACGAGCGGAGAACCGTTTTTTACCGCAATGATGTTATCCGTTAAAGAGTTCATAACGACGAATGAGGAAAACCCCCTTATCTTTCCTGCTGTTGAAATAACCGCATCCTCAAAGCTTTTTCCGCTTTTCATTTCTTCTTCTATCAGATGCGGAAGAACTTCTGTATCGGTCTCGGAAGAAAACATGTGATTTTTTAACCCGTCCTTAAGTTCCTGAAAATTCTCTATTATGCCATTGTGAACGACTGCTATTTTACCGCTGCAATCCAGTAAAGGATGGGAGTTTGCCTTTGTAACACCGCCGTGTGTGGCCCACCTGGTGTGCGCTATGCTCTTATTTGAAGTTTCATTGCCTATTCCATAATTTTCTATGATCTTGTTTATCCTTCCCGCATCTTTTCTTACTTCAATATTTTTGTTTTTACCTTCAAAAGCGCATCCAAAACTGTCATAACCTCTATACTCTAAGTTCTTTATACCCTCCAAAACAAGGGGTATAGAATTCTCATTTCCGTTATAACCTATAATACCGCACATAAAAGTAGTCTAAGCTTTTGTAAGAAGGAAACTTATATTTAAAGCTTTTATAACCCTGAATATAGCTTAAAAATAGAAATGAAAAAGAGTTAAATACTTAAATCAATCTAGTTATAAAGAATAAGGTGAGATGAGGTTTTACTATGAAAAATTACATTCTTAAGAACGACGGAGAGGAATACTTTGTAAATGATACCAAGATAATCGAAAATATAAATGATATTAAGCCGATAGCCGATGAAAAGGCCATTTCGATAATGAAGAAACTGTCAAAAAAACCATACAGTTCAGCTTCGCTGGCAAAGGAGTTGAAGTTTGACAAGAAAACCGCAGCATTCTACATTGGAAAACTTGAAAAGGCAGGATTAATAAGCATAGAACCGCAGAAAAACGGGGAAATTGTAAAAGCAGCATATAACTCTTTTTCATATGAAATCAACAGCAACAAGATAAAATTCGACCCTAAAATGAAAACGAAGGAAAACCAGTATGCCCTTAACTTTTTCAGTAAATTTATAAACAACGGAAAGTTTGACGGGTATATATGCGTAGGAGCATCCGATCCGCATGGAGAATACAAAGCTGTCGCAAGAGATTCGCATTACACTGCATATCTTGGCATGTTTTTTGGCCAGTTCATAGATCTGCCGCAGTCAATGCCAATCATACTTGACACTGACGTTATATCAAAAAACCTTTTTAAAAAGAACCTTATAGTAATCGGCGGCCCTGTAACAAACCTTGTAACAAGAGACATAAATAACTTCCTCCCGATAAAATTCATAAAAGAGGAAGGATGGGGATTAAAGGACAGGAACGGAATACACATAAGAGATTATGAAGGAACGATAGAGAAGATAAAGAATCCGTTTGATAAAGATAAAGACATAATACTTATAGGAGGGATAAGAAACGTAGGGACACTGTCGGCAATGCTTGCTGCAACAAGATTTTCAAATATAACTTTCAAAGGATACAACGGAGAAGTGCCTTGGAGCCTTATGGTAAGAGGTTACGATATAGACGGGGACGGACAGATAGATTCTATAGAAACCGTAAAATGAACCGTTATTTTATAGCTATAGAGATACCTGAAAAAACAAGAACAGAGATAACTTCATTCTTTTATCCAATGCTCGCACAAAAGGTCGTAGGAAAATTTGTATCCGCAGAAAAGCTGCATATTACCGTTCTTTTCCTCGGAAACTTTGAAATAAAACCCGATATTTTGGACTTTTTGAAGGAGCTTAAGTTCTCGGAAGAACTAAAAATCAGGGGTTTGGGGGCCTTTCCATCGATTCAGAATGCAAAAACAATATACGCAAAGGTATACGGGAACATTAAACCTGAATTTGATAAGCTAAATTCTTTTTTAAAAACCGGAAACAAGGAAGAGTTCATTCCCCATGTTACTATCTGCAGAGCCAGGAAAATTACCGGAAAGATAGATGAAAATGAATTTGAATCAAAGGAGTTCACATTCACTGCTGATTCCCTTCATCTTTTCAACAGTGACTTTGCAAATTATTACAAAATAATATAGATTATTTTTTGCCGGGGGTTTGCCTTGTCAATGCAAAAACAGCTATTGTCATTGCCATCAAAGTAAGCAGAGTAGTAAG